>NZ_JBFACU010000015.1:198921-231841 GCF_040641015.1 Streptomyces sp. NPDC021356
GCCCTCGGTTCGGTGGGACTCGTCCCCGGTTCGTTGGGACTCGTCCCCGGTTCGTTGCGGCTCACGGCTCTCCTTCAGGCGGCGGTGGGGGCACCCGGGACGCGGCGCTCGCCGCCGTTGTGTTCCTGCCAGAGCCGGTAGACCTCGACGGCGGCGGCGCGCGGCTCGTGCCGCATCGGCAGCCGGCGCTCGTCCCAGTCCTTGGCGAACTCGCCGTAGAAGGTGTCGAGTTCGAAGTACTTGCGGTCGTCCACGTAGTGCGGCTCGTAGGCGTCGCGGGTGGTGAGGAACACGACCTCGTCGGGCGAACAGTAGTAGAGCGCGCCGAGGCACATCGGGCACGGCTGGGCGAGGACGTAGATCGTCGTGCCGACCAGGTGCTCGGTGCCGAGCCTGGTGCACGCCTCGCGGATGGCGAGGATCTCGGCGTGCGCGGTGGGGTCGTTGGTCTGGGCGACCCGGTTGGGGCTCTCGGCGATGATCTCGCCGTCCTTGATGATGACGGTCGCGAAGGGGCGTCCGCCCTCCTCGACGTTGCGGCGGGCGATGTCGATGGTGCGCTGTGCGAAGTCCATGCTGCGTGTCCTTCCTGTCTGGCCTGGATTGCCTGCCCGGATTGCCTGCCCGGATTGCCTGGCCGGATTGCCTGGCCGGGCTTGCAGGGCTTGCCCGGCTGGTGGCGTGGGGGCGCGGCGGGGCCGGGGCGGATCCAGGGGACCGGTCCGCCCCCACCGCCGGCCTCCGGCCCCGCCCCGCGGGGATCGGCGGGGCGGGGGGCGCGAGCGGTCAGAAGGGCTTGGTGGGCAGGTACTTGCCGTCCAGGGTGATCACGGCACGCTCGCCGCCCTCCGGGTCGGCGACCTTCTTCACGTCCAGCTTGAAGTTGATCGCGGAGATGATGCCGTCGCCGAACTGCTCGTGCACCAGGGCCTTGAGCGTGGTGCCGTACACCTGGAGCATCTCGTAGAAGCGGTAGATGGTCGGGTCGGTGGGGACGGCGCCGGGGATGGAGCCCCGGGTCGGGATGGTCTGCAGCAGCATCACGGCGTCGTCGTCGAGGCCGAGCAGTTCGGCGACGGCCTCGGCGGAGTCCGCGGGCAGGGCGTGCTGACCGAGGACGGCGGCGGTCACGAAGGCCGCGGAAAGGCCGGCCGCGTCCGCGATCTGCTGCCAGCTGAGGTCCTTGCGGGTCTTGGCCTCGACCGCGGTGGCGGCGAGAGCCTGGCGGGCGGCTGGGTCGAACTGGGCATGCACCATGAGGGGGGTCCTTCCTGGGTTCAGGGGTGGGGGAACACCCCGTCCGCCGCGGCGTGGCGACGGCGGCCGGGACATGGGGGGACGCGTGGACGCGTGGTCAGGCCGCCGACACGGTGGGACCGTGGCCGGCGGTGACGGTCTCGACGCCGCCGGTGGCGATGTCGTAGACCCAACCGTGCGCGGTGAGGGTGCCCTCGGCCAGGGCGCGGGCCGCCGAGGGGTGGGTGGCCAGGTTCGCGAGCTGGGCGAGCACGTTCTGCCGCACCAGCGCGACGACGTCCCCGCGGGCCGGGGTGCGGGCGCGGGAGGCCTCCGCGTGCCGCAGCCACCGGGCGACCGCCGGGACACCGCTCAGGTCGTGCGCCTCGGCCAGGGCCGTCATCGCGCCGCAGCCGGAGTGCCCGCACACCACGACGTCCGAGACGCCGAGGACGGCGACGGCGTACTCGATGCCCGCCGCCACCGCGTCCGGGGCCGGCGTGTAGGCGGGGACGAGGTTGCCCGCGTTACGGACGACGAACAGCTCGCCCGGCTCGCTCGAAGTGATCAGCTCGGGGACGACGCGGGCGTCCGAGCAGCCGATGAACAGCGTGTGCGGGGCGTGGTGCGTGGTGAGGTGGGCGAACAGGTCCGCCTTGGCGGGGTGGACGTCCCGCTGGAATCGCGTGACGCCCTCGGCGAGGTCGCGCATGGGTCACTCCCTCCGTGGGTTCGACGGGTTCGGTTTCGGGCCCGTCGGGCTCGATGCGTCCACCTTGCATGACCTGTGCCTATAGCGTCCAAGACGCATCACCCATGTCTTCCATTGGTCACATCTATAGTGGTGCTCATGGCTCCGGAACTGCGCCATCTGCGCTACCTGCTGGCCGTCGCCGAGCACGGCAGCTTCACGCGTGCCGCCGAGGACCTGCGCATCTCGCAACCGACCCTCTCCCAGCAGGTCAGGCAGCTGGAGCGGACGGTGGGCGCGCAGCTACTGGACCGCACCGGCCGCAGCGTGCGGCTGACCGACGCCGGTGAGACGTACGCGCGGCACGCCCGCCGGGCCCTGCGGGACCTGGCGGCGGCCGAGCGCGCCGTCCAGGACGTCCAGGACCTCACCCGCGGCCATCTGCGACTGGCCGTCACACCGACGTTCACCGCCTATCTGGTGGGCCCCCTGGTCGCCGGGCTGCACGAGCGGCACCCCGGGATCACCCTGGACGTCAGGGAGATGACCCAGGACCGCATCGAGTCGGCCCTGCTCGCCGACGACATCGACCTGGGCATCGCCTTCGCCGGGGCCCATCTGCCGGGCATCACGGCCGCGACCCTGTTCACGGAGACCCTGAGCCTGGTCACCGGGGGGCACCACCCCGAGGGCGACCCGGCCCCGCCGCTCCCGATCCGCAGCCTGACACAACATCAGCTCGCGCTGCTCAGCGGGGACTTCGCCACGCGCGGCCACATCGACGCCCATCTCGCGGCGCACGGCGTGCAGCCGCGCATCGCGGTCGAGGCCAACTCCGTGCAGGCCCTGGTCGAGATCGTGCGGCGCACGACGATCGCCACGGTGCTGCCCGACGCCATCACCCACGACCACCCGCACCTCACGCCGGTGCCCCTGGACCCCGCCCTGCCCGTCCGCACCGTCGCGCTGCTGCGGCGCGGGGGCGCCTACGAGAGCGCCGCCGCCCGCGCCTTCACCCGCCTCACGCATGACGTCGTCCGGGCCCGCGGCTACGCCGACGCCCCACCGTGACACTTCGCGCCCGGACATGCGTCAGGGCCGTCCCGGATTCCTCCGAAACGGCCCTGACCTGCGACTCTCTCAAGTCGGGACGACAGGATTTGAACCTGCGACCCCTTGACCCCCAGTCAAGTGCGCTACCAAGCTGCGCCACGTCCCGCTGCCCGTCTGACCTGGGGCTTCCCCCGGCCGAACGCGCAGGAAAACCATACCGCACTCGGGTCGGTGGTCGCGCACGCCTTTCCGCCGCACGCTTGACCTCAAGCTTGATTGAGGTTGCACGATCGTCGGCATGACGACCACCGAAGAACTCGGGCGCACCCTCGGGTACGCCGATCTGCCCCGGCTGATGGGGCTCATGACGGGCGACGAGAAGCACGGCCCTGCGGCCACGTCGACGCTCGACGTGCTCTGGGTCCTCTACGACCGGGTGCTCCGGGTCGGCCCCGGGCGGCAGGACGACCCGGAGCGCGACCGGTTCCTGCTCTCCAAGGGGCACGGCCCGATGGCTTACTACGCGGTCCTCGCCGCCCGCGGCTTCGTGCCGGTGGAGTGGCTGCCGGACTTCGGCACCCACGACTCCCCGCTCGGCCACCATCCGGACCGCACGCTGGTGCCCGGCGTGGAGATCGGCAGCGGGTCGCTGGGGCACGGGCTGCCCATCGCCGTCGGCACGGCCCTCGGGCTGCGCGCGCAGGGCCTGCACGGGCCCCGGGTGTGGGTGCTGATCGGCGACGCGGAGCTGGACGAGGGGAGCAATCACGAGGCGATCGCGTTCGCCGGTCCGGCGGGACTCGAACAGCTGCACACCGTGGTCGTCGACAACGCCTCCGCCAGTCATGCCCGCCCCGGCGGGGTCGCGGCCCGTTTCGAGGCGGCCGGCTGGTCGGCGGTGACCGTCGACGGCCGCGACCACGAAGCGCTCTACACGGCGTTCACCGCGCCGCATCCCGGCCGCCCGCACGTGGTGGTGGCCCGGGTGGAGCCGAAGAACTCCTGAGCCTGACGTCCTGCGCCCCGTCCCGCGCCTCCTGGGCCCCCGCCGGGGACTCCAGGCGCGCCCCCGCCCGGCGCCCCTCCACGCTTTCGTCGCTTTCGTCCCGACGCAGAAGGAACCCACCCCCATGGACACCATGCGTGACCGTTTCGCCCCCGTCGTCTCCCGGCTCCTCGACGAGGACCCACGGGTGGCGGTCGTCCTCGCCGAGATCGGCAAGGACGCGTTCACCGCGGCCCGGCGGCGCCACCCCGACCGGGTGATCAACGTGGGCATCCGCGAGCAACTCCTCGTCGGCGCCGGTGCCGGCCTGGCGCTGACCGGCATGCGGCCGGTGGTGCACACCTTCGCCAGCTTCCTCGTGGAGCGCCCCTTCGAGCAGGTGAAGCTGGACCTGGGACACCAGGGGGCCGGCGCGGTGCTGGTGAGCGCTGCCGCCTCGTTCGACTGGCCCGCCGGCGGATTCACCCACATGGCGCCCGGTGACGTGGCCCTGCTCGACACCCTGGACGGCTGGACGGTCCACGCCCCCGGGCACCCGGACGAGGCCGAGACGCTGCTGCGGCACGCCGTAGCCGCCGGGGAGGACCGGGTGTACGTCCGGCTGTCCGTGCAGTCGAACGCCCTCGGGCGCCCGGTCGACGGCGAGCACTTCGTGACGGTGCGCGAGGGGCGTTCCGGGGTCGTCCTCGCCGTGGGGCCCCTGCTCGACCCGGTGCTCGACGCGACGGAGGGCCTGGACGTGACCGTGCTGTACGCGACGACCGTACGGCCCTTCGACGAGGCCGCCCTGCGCCGGGCCGTCCGCACGGCCGGTACGGATGTCGTCCTCGTCGAGCCGTACCTGGCGGGCACTTCGACGGCGGCGGCGAACGACGCGCTCCGCGACGTGCCCCACCGGGTCCTCGGCCTCGGGGTGGGCCGCGCCGAGCTGCGGCGTTACGGCACCGTCGACGAGCATGCCGCCGCCCACGGCCTCGCCGCCCGGTCCCTGCGGGAGCGGATCTCCGCGTTCTTCGCGGCGGGCGCCCGGCAGACCTGAGACCTGAACGGCCGGGACGGGGAGTGGGAGGGGGCGGCCGGGCGGTCAGTGCTCCGCGGGGCGCGCCCCCATCAGGTGGGGGCCGCGCGCGTCGGCGCGGACGAGGCCGCGTATCGCGGGCACCGCGAGCAGGGCGACCGGCACGACGAGACTCATCGCCGCGGACACCAGCAGCACATGGCCCGCGCCCAGCAGGGAGGCGGACGGGCCGGCTAGGGCCTGGCCCACGGGCATCATGGCGAGGGAGCCCGCCACGTCGTAGGCGTGGATGCGGTTGAGGACGTCGGAGGGGACCTGCGTCTGGACGCTGGTCGCCCACATCACGCCCCAGAACGCCTGCCCGGCCCCGGCGACGGCGGCTCCCGCGGCCATGGCCCCCACGCCGAGCCCGGCCCCGACGGCCGCCGGGAACCAGACGAAGGCGAACAGCGCGACCGCCCCCGCGCGCAGCATCCGGCGCGGGCGCAGCCGCAGCGCGAGGAACCCGCCGACGACGGTGCCCGCGCCGAGGGCGGAGTTGATCAGGCCGTAGGCGCGCGGGCCGTGCTGCTGGACCACCTCGGTGGCCACCAGCGGGACGGTCGGGCCCCACACGGCGATCATGTAGAGGCACCAGATCGCGATGACACCCCACAGCCAGGTCCGCGCTCTGAACTCCCGCCAGCCTTCGGCCAGGTCGGCCTTGAAGGTACCCGGCCCGTGCCCGGCCGCCGGACCGCTGCCGGGCCGCGGCGACGGCAGGGGCGGCAGTCTGAGCAGCAGCAGGCACAGGGCGCTGGTCGCGTAGGTGGCGGCGTGCGCGGCGAAGACCCCGCCGGGTGAGGCGAAGCCCACGATGAGGCCGGCGACGGCGGGGCCGGCGAGCTGGGCGCCGGACTCGGCGATCCGTATCGCGCCGTTGGCCCCCTGGATGTCGGTGGCGAGCCGGGGCACTGTGCTGGCCACGCCGGGCTGGAAGACGGCGCCGGCCACGCCGTTGACGAGTCCGATCGCGCAGATCTCCCAGAGCACCACGTGCCCGGAGTAGAAGAGGACCGCGGCCAGGGACTGGGTGCCCAGCCGGGCCAGGTCGGCGCCGATCATCAGTCTGCGGGTGCTGAAGCGGTCGGCGATGACGCCGCCGAAGACCACGAGCCCGGCGAAGGCGGCGGCCGTCGAGGCCATGGCGAGGCCCACCGCGCCCGCGCCGTACCCGTGCTGGAGCAGGCCCGCGGCCAGCGCCACGGGGAGCATGGTGTCGCCGAGCCTGGCGACGGCCCGGGCGACGAAGAACAGCGCGAAGTCCCGCGACCAGACCGGCCGCGCCGCACCGCCGGCCGGAGAACCGGCCGGATCAACGCCACCGGTCGCGCCTGCGCCACTCCCCCGAGCGGCACCGGTCGCGGCGGTGCCGTCCTGCCTGCCCGCCGCCGCTGCCCCTTCCGTCGACGACTGCGCCGGTGTCCCGGTCATCCCCTCGACGCCCCCCTCCCCGCGCCCACTGCCCCTGTCCTCCGGATCATGCCACGGCCCACTGACAACGCCGGAGGGATTTTCACCCCCCGGCGGGCAGCCCGAGTCCGGGGTGGGCGTCCAGCAGCCGGGCCGGGGCCGCCTGGCGCCAGGAGTCGGCGAGGACGTCGCGCAGTTCGTCCTCGTCCTCCAGCGCGGAAAGGCGCACCCTCACCCAGGCGAACTGCGCCTCGTGGCCGGCGATCCAGAACTTCCCCGGCTCCGCCATGACCAGTTCGGCGCGCTCCTCCTTGGGGCAGCGCACGGCGATGGAGGTCTCGTCCTCCGGCAGCGTGGCGAACATCTTGCCCGCGACCCGGAACGTGGGCATGCTCCAGGCGGTCTTCTCCGTCGTGTCCGGCAGGGACAGGGCGATACGGCGTACGTCTTCGGCATCCTGCATGTCCGGCACGCTAGCCGTTCCCACTGACAGCGCCCCCGGCGCCGAACCGGGCCGTCCCCCCGGCCGCGGACCGGAGCGAACGGGCCGCCCCCGACTGCTTGTAGTAGATCGTCGCCGGCCGCAGCGTCCCGGCCGGGTCCGCCGCGTAGTCGGGGATCGCCCCGAGGCGGGTCCAGCCGGCCGACTGGTACAGGTGTTCGGCGGGGCTGCCCGTCTCGGTGTCCAGGTGGAGCAGGGTGATGCCCGCCGCCCGGGCCGCGTCCTCCGCGGTGGCCAGCAGGCTGCGGCCCAGACCCTGCCCGCGGGCGCGCCGGTGCACCATGAGCTTGACCAGCTCGGCCCGGTGGCGGCTGTTGGGCTTGTCGGGGAAGTCGAGACCGACGGTGCCGGCCACCCGGCCGTCCGCGTCGTGCGCGACCCATACGGCACGCCGGCCCGCCGCCCGGCGGAGCGCCTTCCCGCCCCCGACCCGAATATGAGACACCCGTGTTACGGAACGCTCACCGGGGGCGGCGCGCCCTCGGGCGGCGCGTGAGGCCGTTCGGTTCTACTCCCGGGCCGCCTCGCCCAGCGCGTCCAGCACCGGGCGGATCAGCGGGTGCCCCTCGGCGCCCCGGCGCACCGCGGCGAAGACCCGGCGCGTGGGGGCCACGCCGTCCACGGGGCGCACGACCACCCCCGTCAGGTCCATGCCGCGCAGCGCGGAGCGCGGGACGAGGGCCACGCCCGCGTCGGCCGCGGCGAGCGCGACGACCGCCCTGAAGTCGTCGGAGGAGTGTTCGATCCGGGGCTGGAACCCGGCGTTCTCGCAGGCCAGGACGACCACGTCGTGGCACGGGTTGCCGGGGTACGGGCTGATCCAGGGGTCCTTGGCCAGTTCGGCGAGCGGAACCTCGGGGCTGTCCGCCGTGCGGTGGGCGACCGGGACGACCGCGTCGAACGGCTCGGCGTACAGCGGGACATGGGTCAGGCGGGGGTCGTCGGCGGACGGTGCGCCCCGGTACTCCACGGCGACCGCCACCTCGACCTGCCGGTCCAGCACCATCGGCAGGCTCGCGTCGCCCTCGGCGTCCCGGACGCGGATGCGGATACCGGGTGCCGTCCCGGCCAGGCGGGCCACGGCGGGCGCGACGACCTCGGCGATGCCGGTGGCGAAGGAGGCGACGGTGACGGTGCCCGCCTCGCCCGAGCCGTAGGCCGCCAGCTCGGCCTCCGCCCGCTCCAGCTGGGCGAGGACGGCGTTGGTGTGGCTGAGCAGGATCTCACCGGCCGGGGTCAGCCGTACGCCCTTGGCGCCCCGTTCCACCAGCCGGTGGCCGGTCTCCTGCTCCAGGGCGGTGAGCTGCTGGGAGACCGCCGACGGGGTCAGGTAGAGCGCGGCGGCAGCCGCCGTCACCGTACGGTGGTCGGCCACCGCCCGCAGGATGTGCAGCCGCCGCGCCTCGATCATGGCACCGATTATCGCAAGCTCACCGGCCACCGGACACGCGGGACCGGTCAGCCGGCCGGCCCCGCGCAGCGCCCGCCCGCCGGCCCCGCTCAGGCCATCGGCTCCATTGGAACAACCGGCTCCACCGGCACCACCGGACCTACCGGCACCACCGGACCCACCGGCACCACGACACCACCGGACCTACCGGCACCACGGCACCACCGGACCTACCGGCACCACGGCACCACCGGCACCACCGGACCTACCGGCTCCACTGGACCCACCGGCGGTCGCCGGGCCCACCGGCTCCACTGGACCCACCGGCGGTCGCCGGGCCCACCGGCCCCACTGCGCCCGCCGGCCCCGCTCAGCCCGCCGGCTCCGTTCAGCCCTCCAGCTCCGCGCGGGCCGCGACGAAGGCGTCCACCGCGCGGTTCACGTCGGCGGTCGAGTGCGCGGCCGAGAGCTGCACGCGGATGCGGGCCTGCCCCTGCGGCACCACCGGGTACGAGAAGCCGATCACGTACACGCCCCGCTCCAGCAGCAGTTCCGCCAGCCGCCCCGCCTTGGCCGCGTCGCCGATCATCACGGGTGCGATGGCGTGGTCGCCGGGAAGGACGTCGAAGCCCTCCTCGGTCATCCGGGAGCGGAAGAGCGCGGTGTTCTCCGCCAGCCGGACGCGCAGGTCGTCGGCCGACTCCAGCAGGTCGAGGACCTTCAGGGAGGCCGCCGCGATCACCGGGGCGAGGGTGTTGGAGAACAGGTACGGCCGGGACCGCTGGCGCAGCAGCGCGACGATCTCGGCGCGGGCGGCGACGTAGCCGCCGGAGGCGCCGCCGAGCGCCTTGCCGAGAGTGCCGGTGATGATGTCGACGCGGTCCATGACGCCGTGCAGTTCGGGGGTGCCGCGTCCGCCGGGGCCGACGAAGCCGACGGCGTGCGAGTCGTCGACCATGACCATCGCGCCGTAGCGGTCGGCCAGGTCGCAGATCTCGCGCAGCGGGGCGACGTAGCCGTCCATCGAGAAGACGCCGTCGGTGACGACGAGCTTGCGGCGGGCGCCGCCCTCGTCCGCCTCCTTCAGCTGCCGCTCCAGGTCGGCCATGTCGCGGTTGGCGTAGCGGAAGCGCCGGGCCTTGGACAGGCGGATGCCGTCGATGATGGAGGCGTGGTTGAGGGCGTCGGAGATCACCGCGTCCTCGGCCCCGAGCAGCGTCTCGAAGACGCCGCCGTTGGCGTCGAAGCAGGAGGAGTAGAGGATGGTGTCCTCCTGGCCGAGGAACGCCGACAGGCGGCCCTCCAGCTCCTTGTGCACCTCCTGCGTGCCGCAGATGAACCGCACGGAGGCCATGCCGTAGCCCCAGCGGTCCAGGGCCTGGTGGGCGGCGGCGACGACCTCGGGGTGGTCGGCGAGGCCGAGGTAGTTGTTGGCGCAGAAGTTGAGGACCTCGCCGGGCCGGCCGCCCGCGGTGACGGCGACGGTCGCGGACTGCGGGGTGCCGATGACGCGCTCGGGCTTGTGCAGGCCGGCGGCGCGGATCTCGTCGAGGGTGGCGCGCAGGTCGTCGCGCACGGAGTCGAACATGACAGGCTCCTTGGAAGTGCTGGCGGGGAGGGGCGCGGGGAGGTCAGGCGGTCCAGTCGAGGATGACCTTGCCGCCCCTGCCGCTCGCGGCGTCCGCGAAGGCCGCCTCGAAGTCGGCGTAGCCGTACCGGCCGGTGATCACCGGGGCGAGGTCCAGGCCGCCCTCCAGCAGCACGGACATGGCGTACCAGGTCTCGAACATCTCCCGGCCGTAGATGCCCTTGACGGTGATCATCGAGGTGACGATGCGGGCCCAGTCGACCGGGAACTCCTCGGAGGGCAGGCCCAGCATGGCGATCCGGCCGCCGTGCGTCATGTTGGCGATCATGTCGCGCATCGCCTCGGGACGTCCGGACATCTCCAGGCCGATGTCGAAGCCCTCGCGCAGGCCGAGCGTGCGCTGGCCCTCGGCGATCGTGGACGCGGAGACGTCGATCGCGAGGCTCACCCCGACCTTGCGGGCCAGTTCCAGCCGCTCCTCGCTCACGTCGGTGATCACGACGTTGCGCGCGCCGGCGTGCCGGGCCACGGCGGCGGCCATCAGGCCGATCGGTCCCGCCCCGGTGATCAGGACGTCCTCGCCGACCAGGGGGAAGGACAGCGCGGTGTGCACGGCGTTGCCGAACGGGTCGAAGATCGCGGCCACGTCGAGGTCGACGGGGACGCGGTGCACCCACACGTTGGAGGCGGGCAGGGCGACGTACTCGGCGAAGGCCCCGTCGCGGCCCACGCCCAGACCGACGGTGGCCCGGCACAGGTGGCGGCGGCCGGCCAGGCAGTTGCGGCACTTGCCGCACACCAGGTGGCCCTCACCGCTGACCCGGTCCCCGGTCTTGATGTCGCTGACGTCACGGCCGGTGGCGACGACCTCGCCGACGAACTCGTGACCGACCACGAGGGGGGTGCGGATGGCCTGCTGCGCCCAGCCGTCCCAGGCCCGGATGTGCAGGTCGGTACCGCAGATACCGGTCCGCAGCACCTTGATCAGTACGTCACCGGGTCCGACGGCGGGCTCGGGTACGTCCGCGAGCCACAGCCCGGGCTCCGCCTTCTCCTTGACCAGCGCCTTCAACGCAACGGCTCCTGTGGATCGGGCCCGGGCCGGGTTCGGGGCATGCCGAAAGGACCCGCGTCCGGGGTGAGGGGTGGAATCACCTGGCAATCTGCCCTACGGCGGCACGCCCGGTCCATCGAGGATTTCTTAAGCGCGGCCACAGGTTTCCTTCACGCGGCCCGCCGCACGCCTCCCACGCCCGACGCACGCCTCCCCACGCCCCGTCCCACGCCCGACGCACGCCTCCCCACGCCCCGTCCCCCGCCCCCGCGCCCCTCACACGCGCGTCCCGCGCCCCCGCCCCGCCCGGTCCCGCTCCGGGCCCCGGCCCGCCCCGGCAGCCCTCTCCCGTCTCTCCCCCGCCTCTCTCCCGCCTCTCTCCCGCCCCCTCTCTCTCCTCACGTCGGCCGGCTCAGTGCGGGACACTCTCCGCCGCCGCCTCGCGCCGGCCCAGCCGCCGGCTGAGTTCGGCCGCCGCCGCCTTGATGGTGTCGAGCCCCTCGCGGCCCCACGGGCGCGGCTGCACGTCCACGACGCACACCGTGCCCAGCACCATGCCCGCGCTGTCGACGAGCGGGGCGCCGAGATAGGACCGGATGCCGTACTCGTCGACCACCGCGTTGCCCGCGAACCGCGGATAGTCACGGACGTCCTCCAGCACCAGAGCCTTCCCCCGCGCCACGACGTGGGGGCAGAACCCGTGGTCGCGCGCCAGGCGGCGGCCCAGTTCACGCCGGACAGTGTCGCCGTCGCCGTCACCGTCGGCCGGTTCACCGGGACCGGGCGACCCGGGAGGCCCGAGCGGTCCGGGGAGACCGGGTGGTGGTCCGACCGTTCCGGGTCGTCCGACCGGCCCGGGCGCGTCCACGTCCAGGACGTCACGGGAGGGCCGGTGCAGTCCGGCGAAGAACTGCCCCTGTTCGCCGGGGAAGTTGACCATGGCGTACGGCGCCCGGGTACGGTCGGCGAGCCGGTCCGCGAAGGCGTCGAGGGCCGGTTCGGCCCGCTCCCCGAGACCCAGTCGGCGCAACCGCCGCGCCCGGGCGGGCGCTTCCTTGTCCTCGGGGGTGAGCAGCAGCCGGCCGGCCGGGCGCGGCGGGTCGTAGCTCATGACCGGACTCCGGCGCTCCGGGCAGCGGTCGGGTACGGGCGGGTCATGTACGGGCTCCGTGACGAGGTGGTGCCGGGCATCACAGGTGGGCCCCGTGACTCGGCGCGGGCTCGGGCGCGTGGGCGATGAGGTGCCGTACGAGGGTCAGCAGGGTCTGCACCCCCGAGCTGGAGATACGGGCGTCGCAGCGCACGACGGGGATCGCCGGGGCGAGATCGAGCGCGGCGCGGACCTCCTCGGGGGCGTAGCGGTGGGCGCCGTCGAACTCGTTGACGGCGACGATGAAGGCGAGGCCCCGCTGCTCGAAGAAGTCGACGGCGGCGAAGCACTCCTCCAGGCGGCGGGTGTCGGCGAGGATCACCGCGCCCAGGGCGCCCTCCGACAACTCGTCCCACATGAACCAGAACCGCTCCTGACCGGGAGTGCCGAACAGGTACAGCACGTGTCGCGGGTCCAGGGTGATGCGGCCGAAGTCCATCGCCACGGTCGTCTCGACCTTGTTCTCGACGCCGTCGAGGTTGTCGGTGTCGGCGCCGACCGAAGTGAGCAGTTCCTCCGTGCTGAGCGGCGCGATCTCGCTCACGGCGCCGACCAGGGTCGTCTTGCCCACCCCGAACCCGCCCGCCACCAGGATCTTCAGCGCGGTGGGGAAGGGATCGGAGCGGCCGTCGTGACCGCGGGGGCCGTCGCCGCGGTCAGAGCTGTCGTCGTAGTCCATCGAGCACTGCCTCCAGAAGAGCCCGGTCGGTGGGATGGTGGTGGGTGACGGGCGGCTTGGTGGTCAGGGCGCCGCAGTCGACCAGGTCGGAGAGCAGCACCTTGGCCACCGCCGCCGGAAGTCTCAGGTGGGCGGCCACCTCGGCCACCGAGACCGGCCCGAGGCACAGGTCGAGTGCCTGGCCGTGCTCGGGCCCGAGGTAGCCGAGCGGCGTCACCCCGGTCGCCATCACCTGCGACATGAGGTCGAGCGCGACGCTGGGCCGGGTGCGGCCGTTGCTGACCGTGAAGGGGCGCACCAGCCGCCCGGCCGCGTCGTCGAGCCAGGGCCCGTCACCGGCCGCCGCGCTCAAGGCCGCAACGCCGGGGATCCGGCGGTTTGTTGCCGAGGCGCGGTCATGAGGTACGGGCGGACGCTCTTGACCAGCATCGCCATCTCGTACCCGAGCACCGCCGCGTCGGCCTCGCGGCCCGCGAGCACGGCGAGACAGGTGCCCGAGCCGGCGGTGGTGACGAACAGCAGGGTCGAGTCGAGTTCGACGACGACCTGCCGTACGTCGCCGCCGTCGCCGAAGCGGATGCCGGCGCTGCGGCCCAGGGAGTACAGGCCGGAGGCCAGCGCGGCCATGTGGTCGGCACTGTCGGGGTCGAGGCCGTGCACGGACTTCACCAGCCCGTCGCAGGACAGCAGGACCGCGCTGGTCGTGTGGGGTACGCGCTGGACGAGGCCGCTCATCAGCCAGTCGAGGTCGGAAACATGGCCGGTCGGCGCATCGCTCGCCATGGTGGATCGACTCCTTGGGGTACGAAGGTCCCCGCCGGCGCTGGGGGTTGAAGGGAGCGCGGGGGTACGGGTGAACGCGGGGGTACGGGTGAACGCGGGGGTGGGGGTGGGCGTGCTGGTCATTCGGCGGGCGGGCTCCCGTCGTGGCGTACGGCCGGCGGCGCGGCGCGGGACGGGCCCGCGTCCGGCGACGGCGACGGGTCCGGCGACAGCTCCGGGTCGGGCTCCGGTGGTCCGTCGGTTTCCGGGGGCAGGAGCGAAGCCCGGCGCTCCTGCGTCTCGGCGAGTCCGATCCCGCGCTGGAAGGCGGCCATCAGACCGGGGTCGTGACCCGCCACGTCCTCGCTGTCCTGGCGGGGCGCGGGGGCGCCGCGCAACTGGGGGACGATGTGCTGCTGGGCGCGGCGCCGGGGCAGTCGGGGTCGGTCCATGGTGCCGCGCACCACGGAGTCGACGCGCGGGACGGGCACGACGCCCGCGTGGGCGGCGACGGCTGCCCGGTCCTGCGGCCGGATGCCCGGGACCGCTTCCGAGGGGTTCGCCCGCGGTTGCCCGGCACCGCGCCGCGGCAGGGGCGCGGGCCCCTGACCGTCGGCGGGAGCGGGGGGCGCGAGGGACCGCCCCCCGGCCGGCACGTCGGTCTGCGGGCCGTGCCCGGCGAGGCCGCCCCCGGCAGCGGCACCGCCCCCGGCGCGCTGGTCCGGCCCGGCCTGCTCCGCGCCCCCGGCCCGCTCGATGCCACCGGTCTGTCCGGAGCCACCGACCCGCTCGACGCCACCGTCCTGCCCGGCGCCACCGACGTGGTCGACGACACCGCCGTGGTCGACGACTCCGCCGTGCTCCGCGAACCCGACCCGCTCGCCGACACCGACCCGCCCGACGCCACCGTCCTGCCCGGCGACCCCGACGCGCTCGACGCCACCGCCCTGCCCGGCGCCACCGATCTGCCCGGCGCCACCGTCCTGCCCGCCGACCCCGACCCGCTCGACGCCACCGCCCTGCCCGGCGCCACCGATCTGCCCGGCGCCACCGTCCTGCCCGCCGACCCCGACCCGCTCGATGCCACCGCCCTGCCCGGCGCCACCGGTCTGCCCGACCGGAGCGGCCGGGTACGGCGGCGGTGCCGACGGGCGGTACGCGTCGATCGCCGCGCCCGGCTCGGCCCCCGGTACGTCACCCGCACCGGCGAGTTCCGTACCCGTACCACCACGCGTACGAGTACCGGGACCTGCCCCCGCACCCGTACCCGTACCCGCTCCCGTGCCCGGCTCCGCCCCGAGCAGCGCCTGGGGCACCACGAGCACCGCCTGCACACCGCCGTAGATGTTGGTCTGCAGCCGGACGCTGATTCCGTGCCGCCTGGCCAGCTGGGACACGACGAACAGCCCGATGCGGCCGTCCGCGAGCAGGCTGGCCACGTTGACCTGGTCCGGGTCGGCCAGCAGGGCGTTCATCCGCACCTGTTCGCCGACCGGCATGCCGAGGCCCCGGTCCTCGACCTCCACGGCGAGCCCGGAGGTCACGAGGCCCGCGCGCAGCAGGACCTGGGTGTGCGGGGCGGAGAACACCGTGGCGTTCTCGACGAGTTCGGCCAGCAGGTGGATGACGTCGGCGACGGCGTGGCCGCGCAGCCGGCCGTCGATCGGCGGGACGAGTTTGACCCGCGAGTACTGCTCGACCTCCGCGATGGCCGAGCGCAGCACCTCGGTCATGGATACGGGGTGGCTCCACTGGCGGCGGGAGACGGCGCCGCCGAGGACGGCGAGGTTCTCGGCGTGGCGGCGGATGCGGGTGGCGAGGTGGTCGACGTGGAAGAGGCCCTTGAGCAGGTCGGGGTCCTCGATCTCGTTCTCCAGCTCGTCGAGGATGGAGATCTCGCGGTGCACCAGGGACTGCAGGCGCCGGGCGAGGTTGACGAAGACCTCCAGCTTCTGTTCGCTGCCCGCCTGGCTGGAGAGCTGCGTGGCCTGCACCACCGCGGTGACCGCTCCCTCGTGGGCGCGGGCCAGGTCGGCGGCGAGCAGTTCGAACTCGTCGGCGTCCGCGGGCGGTCCGCCGCGCGGTTTGCGGGCAGGCGGGGCCTCGCCGTGCCGCAGCGCCTCGACGAGCGCGTGCAGGTCGGCCTCGCGGCGCGCGGTGCCGCGGCGCAGCGCGTCGAGGCGCTCGTGCACGGACCTGGCGGTGCGCCCGGCGGCGACGGCTGCGGTCACGATGCCCGCGAGCGCCACCGACAGCGCCCCCGCGAGCACCGCCCACAGGGCGAGTCCGGGCCGGGCGCCGGTGGAGCGCACCGTGAAGAGCACGGCCGCGCCCGCGCTGAGTGCCACCGCGACCGGCGGCAGCACCGCGAGGCGCAGCAGTTGGGGCCGTATGCGGGTGTCGGGCGGCGCGGGGACGGTGCGGGCGACCGGACGCCCGTGCCGTCCGCCCTCGCGGCGGTCCGCACGGGCGGCCGGTGCGCGGAGGTGAGACATCTGTTCCTCGTACTGGTCCGTCGGGCCTGGAGGCTCGCGCGGGGAGCGCGAGCGGGCATACGCCATCGCTGTGCCGGTCGGCCAGGCCCGGGGAAGCGCCTCTACGTCGTCCGGCGGACACTCACAGTAGTCACCAATGCATCATGTGCGATGAGCAGTTGACAAAATCCCCCGGGGATCGTCCCGCTCTGGTATGAGGCGTCGTACGGCAGATCGAAAAGCGTCGTACGACAGACCGAGGACGACGGACCGGGAAATCCCGCCCCCGCCGTTCACCGTCCCCCAGGAGGAACCGTTCCCATGACCACACCCGTCCAGGTGATCAGCGTCCCCGCCGACCCCGAGCGCTACGCGTACGCCTTCGGCGGCGGCTCGCCCGTGGTGACGGTGGAGCCCGGCTCGCTCGTCGAACTGACCACCGAGGACTGCTTCGGCGGCCGGGTGCGCGGGCCCGCCGATCTGCCGAGCCAGGTCTGCGCCTTCCCGTACCTGAACCCGGTGACCGGGCCGATCGCCGTCGCCGGTGCGGAGCCGGGCGACGCGCTCGCGGTGCACTTCGTGGACATCTCGCCGGCCCGCGACTGGGGTGTGTCCAGTACGTTCCCGCACTTCGGCGCGTTGACCACCACCCACACCACGGCCATGCTGCATCCGGCGCTGGAGGAGCGGGTCTGGGTCTACGCCATCGACGCGGAGACCGGCACCTGCCGGTTCGAGGCCACCCGCGGCGACTTCGCGGTGGACCTGCCGCTGGACCCGATGCACGGCACCGTCGGGGTGGCCCCGGCGGCGGGCGAGCGGCTGATGTCCATCTCCCCCGGTGTCCACGGCGGCAACATGGACACGCCCGAGCTGCGGGCCGGTACCACCGTCTACTTCGGGGTCAACGTCGAGGGTGCGATGCTCGCCGTCGGGGACGGCCATGCCCGCCAGGGCGAGGGCGAGGTGTGCGGGACGGCGGTGGAGACGGCCATGAACACGGTGGTGGCCATCGACCTCGTCAAGGGCGGCGCCCCTGCCGTGCCCCGGCTGGAGAACGACGAGTTCCTGCTGAGCACGGGTCATGCCCGGCCGCTGGAGGACGCGTTCCGCATCAGTCAGCACGACCTCGTGCAGTGGACGTCCGAGCTGCTCGGACTCGACCGGCTGGACGCCTACCAGTTGGTCGGTCAGGCAGGGCTCGCGCCGGCGGCGAACGTCTGCGACACCCAGTACACGATGGTCGCCAAGCTGCCCAAGCGGGTGCTGGGGCGGGCCCGCGCCTTCGACGGGATCCACGAGCGGCTGCGGGACCTCGGCGCCGGGTACCTGCGGCAGCGCTGAGCCTCGGCGCGCGGGAGACGAGGCCCGCGGGTGGTCCAGTGGGCCGCCGCGGGCCCTGTGCAGGCGGATGACCCGCCGACCCGCCAGATTGGTCTAGTCCCATTTTGGTCCAGACCATTGACCCACCCGGTGGCCGGGCGCTATCCCATACGCATCAACATCTCCCCTCCGTACGGGCATTGGCGAATCCCCACTCCTCACACCGGGACTGACATGAGACTCATGCGTTCCTTCCGCGCGGTCCTCACCGCGGCCGTCACCACGGCGGCCTCGGTGGGCCTCGCCCTGACGGGCACCGGCACGGCACAGGCGGCGACTGAGCTGCCCGCCCACGTCTTCGCCCCCTACTTCGAGGCCTGGACCGGCGAGAGCCCCGCGGCCCTGGCCGCCCAGTCCGGTGCCAAGCACCTGACGATGGCGTTCCTCCAGACCGCCTCCAAGGGCTCCTGCACGCCGTACTGGAACGGCGACACCGGCATGCCGATCTCCTCGTCGACCTTCGGCAGCGACATCAGGACCATCCAGGGCAACGGCGGGGACGTCATCCCCTCCTTCGGCGGCTACACCGCCGACACCACGGGCACCGAGATCGCCGACAGCTGCACCGACGTCCAGCAGATCGCCGCCGCGTACGAGAAGGTCATCACCACCTACGACATCTCGCGGCTCGACATGGACATCGAGGCCGACTCCATCGACAACGCCGCCGGCATCGACCGCCGCAACAAGGCGATCAAGCTGGTCCAGGACTGGGCGGCGGCCAACGGGCGCAAGGTGGAGTTCTCCTACACCCTGCCGACCACCACCCACGGCCTCGCCGACAACGGCGTCCAGCTGCTGCGGAACGCGGTGAGCAACGGCACCCGGCTCGACGTCGTGAACCTCATGACGTTCGACTACTACGACAACCAGTCCCACGACATGGCGAAGGACACCCAGACCGCCGCCCAGGGCCTGGTCGACACGCTCACCCAGCTCTACCCGAACAAGTCGTCCGCGCAGCTGTGGAGCATGGTCGGCATCACCGAGATGCCCGGCGTCGACGACTTCGGGCCGGCCGAGACGTTCAGCCTGGCGAACGCGACCACGGTCTACAACTGGGCCGTCTCCAAGGGCATCGACATGCTGTCCTTCTGGGCGCTCCAGCGTGACAACGGGAGTTGCGCGGGCGGCGCCGCCGCCGACAACTGCTCGGGCATCCAGCAGAACACCTGGGACTTCTCCCACATCTTCGAGCCGTTCACCAGCGGCAGCACCGCCCCGGCCGACGACTTCTCCGTGGCGCTCGGCGCGTCCTCCGGGACGGTGACCGCGGGGCAGTCCGCCACCACCACGGTGAAGACGGCCGTGACCAAGGGCAACGCGCAGACGGTCGACCTCTCGGTCAGCGGCGCCCCGGCCGGCGTCACCGCCTCGCTCAGCCCGGCCTCGGTCACGGCGGGCGGTTCCGCGACGCTGACCCTCGCCACCACCTCGGCCGCGGTCTCGGGCACCTACACCATCACCGTCACCGGTTCGAGCGCCTCCGGCAGCCACTCGGCGACGTACGCCCTGACCGTCACCGGCGGCAACGGCAACCAGTGCACCGCCGCCCCGTGGTCCAAGTCCGCCGTCTACACCGGCGGCCAGCAGGTCTCGTACAAGGGCCACAACTGGAAGGCCAAGTGGTGGACGACGGGCGAGGAGCCCGGCACCACCGGCCAGTGGGGCGTCTGGCAGGACCTCGGCGCCTGCTGACCCCGCCCGGCCCCGTACGTGAGTGGCCCGGAGACCGCCCCCGAGGGCGCGGCCTCCGGGCCGCTCACGCGCCTCGGCGCCGTCAGTACCGCTGGGCCTTCGTCAGCCGGGCCGTCAGCTTCTTCTCCTCCGACCGGCGGCTGAACGCGATCGGCTGCGCCTTCTTCCCGGGTTCCAGGTCCTGCGCCCCGACGTACCGGGTCTCGGCCACCTTGCCGTCGGCGTCGACGAAGTCGATCTGGGCGGCGTACGACGCCTTGCGGTCGGTCCTGTTGGTGATGGTCACCAGGACGGCGAGCACCCCGCCCGTCCGGTCCTTGGGCAGCCCTGTCATCCCGACCTCGGAGAGCGCGTTGCCCCTGCCGTGCACACCCTTCAGTTCCTTCTCGGCCGCCGCGGCGGAGCGGGCGGTGTCCGCCGACACGGACGCCTCGAACGCGGAGGCGCGGGCTTCGGCGGAGGACGCCGCGGCCGACGCCGAGGCCCGGGCGGAGGACACGGCCGCGGAGGCCGACGAGGCCAGCGCGGAGGGCAGGGTACCGGCGGAGAACGAGGCCGTGTTCGGTGCGCCGGGGGACCGGCCGGACCCCGATCCGCCGCCGTTGGAGTTGCCGCCGCCGCATCCGGTCAGCGTGCCGGCCGCCAGCGTGCAGGTCAGTACGGCCACCGCCAGGGCGGTGGGGCGCGGCCCGGCGAGGCCTGCGCGACGCGGAAGAGGCATCGGCCCGTCCTTCGGGGTGGGGGGATCCTGAGCCCATCGTCGGCGCCGGCCCCCCGGCGCGCGACTCGGCCGCCGCCGGCCCGGTGACGCCCTCCCCGCGCGGCGGGGAGAGCCGCGAACGGGATCAGTTCTTGCGGGCGACGATGATGTCCCGGTTGATCGCCTGATCCACCCGGTGGACGAAGCCCCGGTACGCCTCGGAGTCACGGACGGTGAACCCGTGGGCGGCGAGGATCTCGGCCAGCTGTTCCCGCCCGGCCACCAGCGTGTTCCAGGAGATGCCGATCGCGCCGCCCGGCCGCAGCAGGGGCTCCCACACCGGGACGGCGGCGGCCAGCAGATCGACGGGGCTGCGGGACAGCCGCCCGGCGTTCCCGCCGCCGTGCGGCCGGCTGCCGTGCTGCACGCCGTAGGGGGCGTCGGTGACGATCAGGTCGAACTCGCCGCGGCGGAAGAAGTCGCCGCTCCTGAGCGTGTCCGCGTTGACCACCGTGACGTCGATGGTGCTGCCCTCGCGGTACAGCTCCTTGGACGCCCCGAGGCTGACCTGCAGCCGGCGTCCCAGGGTCGCCTTGTTGCGGCGGACGGTCCCGGTCTCGGCGTGGTGCTTGAGCCTGCTGTTCTTCAGCCAGGTGCGGAAGAACGCCGAGTAGGCGTCGAAGTCCTTGGGGTCGATGTCCAGCCCGCTGGCGCCCATGCCGTACATGACCGCCTGGTTGAGCGTGGTACCGCGGCCGCACATCGGGTCGAAGAGCCGCAGTGCGCCGCTCAGCAGCCCGGTCGGCGCGTCCGTCGCCAGCGCCGTCACGTTCACCAGCAGCTTGGTGAAGTCCTCGTTCGTCTTGCCGGCGTACTTCTGGATGGTGAGCAGGTCGCTGCTGAAGAGGTCGAGGGGCTTCTTGAGGACCGGGCGCAGCACGTCCGGCTGCTCGACGGCGAAGAGGGCGTACAGCGACGACAGGTTCGACAGCAGGCGGATCGCGGTGTCGGACAGCGGTTCGGCGGTGAAGGTGACGTAGGGCACGCCACCGATCTCGGTGACGGCGACGTCGTGGACACCGCCCTCGATCACGCTCTCGCCGAACGCCTGGAGTTCCGCCATGGCCAGGTCGGGCGCGGACCGGGCGTACACGCGGTTGTGCGAGGGCGAGACGAGAAACCCGTACCTGCTCATGTGCTTTCGGATCCTGCTTTCCAGTGGCTTCCGGCGACGGCCGCGGTGGTGGTGACGCCCGGGGCGCGGCCCTGCTCGGAGCCGGTCGGTGACGCACCGACTTTACCCGAGCCGCCCGGTCGGGCGCGGGGGCACCGGACCGGGCGGACAGGGTCAGCCGCGGCGGGCGACCGAGCGCTCGAAGCGGTGGAAGGCGGTCTCCTGGCGCCACTCCAGGCGGGCCTTCAGGCTGGAGTCCAGCAGCCGGCGGCACGCCCCTGCCGGCTGGTCGACGCCAGGCCGCGTACCGCGGCAGGCGGCCTTGGCCACGTAGCCGGAGCGGGTCGGGTTGCCCTCCCACAGGCTCGCGCCCGGCGCGAAGGCGTACTCCAGGGACGCGCGGGCCAGCTTCTTCAGCTCGGCGTAGCGCAGCCCGTAGGTGCGGGCGGCGTACGCGTACTCGTGGGTGATGTCGATGCGGCTGACACCGGGGTCGTCGGTGGCGAGCACGACCGGTACGCCGTAGCGGCGGTAGGTGTTGAAGGGGTGGTCGGCGCCCTTGACGCCGAGGATCTGGGCGTTGCTCGTGAACGGCACCTCGACGGCCGTCTCACGGGCGGCCATGGTGCGGGCGGTGCGCTGCCAGTCGTCCTCGTGGACCAGGTCGACACCGTGGCCGATGCGTTCGGCACCGGCGACGTCCACCGCCTCCTTGATGTGGAACTTCAGGTCCTCGGGCTTGACCAGGCCGGGCCACAGCTCCCCGGCGTGGAGGGTGAGGTGGGCGTGCGGGTAGAGACCGCGCAGGTACTTGAGCATGCGCATCTGGAGGCTGTAGTCGCGCAGGGAGCTGTCCCAGTCCTCGGGCTGGACCAGGTTGACGGCGACGAAGCGGTGGTCGCGCTCGGCCAGGCGCATGCCGAGGGCCATCTGCGTGAACACCCGCACCGGCGAACTACCGCGTGAGACCTGGGAGATCCAGCGCACGGTGAGCGTGCAGCCGGGCCGGGCCGCGCGCGTGCCGCAGTGCTCGGTGGTCCGGAACTCCGCGTCGGAGTCGTCGGTCTCCTTGCGCGCCTCGCTCACCAGCCGGTCGAGTCCGCCGCCGGCCGTGAGTTTGCGGTGCAGTGCGGCCAGGTCGTCGTCCCACCCGACCTGGTCGGCGAGTTTCTTCGCACCGTCCGAGGCGGGGGTGATCATGGTTTCCAGGTAGTACTGGTTCTGGACGGCCGCGTGGTCGGCCACGTCGGCGAGCAGTTTGCCGCGGTGCCGCCAGGTCACCTCGCCGAACTTGCCGAAGGTGTCGAAGAAGTGGTCGTGGCCGTTGCCGCCCGGCGGGAAGTCCTGCATGGACCAGGCGCGCAGGATCGCCTCACGGAAGGCCTTGTCGGTGCGGGCGTCCGCGGCGGGGCGGGTGCCCGGCCCGCACGGCGGGGCCTGAGCGGTCATCGTCGCGGTGTCGACGCACAGCCCGTCCTCGGCTGCCAGTTCGATGAGGTACTCCGTGGTGACCGCGCCGGAGAGGTGGTTGTGCAGGTCGCCGCCCTTGGGCATGCGCTCGAAGAAGCGGCGCAGGGCCCGGGGGTCGCGCCGGATCGAGCGCAGGTAGGCGTCGGTCGCGGCCTCCGCCGGTGTCGTGGACGGCCGTACGGCTCCGGGCCGGCCGCCGGCCTGGGCGGGCGTGTCGGCGGCGACGGCGGGCGAGGCCGGGGACGCGGTGAGGGTGGACAGCGCCGTGAGGCACACGAGACCTGAGGTGACCAGGCTCCTGCGTCGGCGCCCGGACCTGGTGGGTTCGGTATTCACGCCTGCATCATCACGAGCCCGGACGCCGTGGGTCCGGCGACCGCGCGGAGATCCACTCGACAGGGTGACAGGGAGGCGGCCCGACCTCCGGCGACCCCCTGCGTTGTCAGTGGTGCTCCGTAAGGTGAGACCACCGTCCGAACGGACCGGATGCCCTGCCGGGTTGCGCGAGCCCGGCAGGCGACGTCCACCGGCGGAAGAGGGCGTTCCGTGACGTGCGTGGCGACCGTTCGCCACCGCCGCGCGCCGACGCCCGACGACTTGAACCGGCCGAGACACCAACGGGCACGCCTCCACGGAGGAAGCCGCTTCTCCGCAGGGCACCGACGCGGCCCCTGGGGGAGGACGAACAGAAGGGGACCGACGCGATGAGCGCCACGGTGAAGGACCGCCTCAAGAAGCACTTCGTGAACCACGTCGCTCTCGTCATCGACAAGTCCGGCTCGATGAGGGGCCATTCGGAGCAGCTCATCCGGGTGGTGGACGAGTTCGTGAAGGGGCTGGCGGAGGAGTCCGACCGGCTCGGCCACGAGACCCGGATCAGTCTCTACGCCTTCGACCACCTGGTCGAGAACCTGGTGTGGGACATGGACGTGAAGCACCTGCCGTCCATGCGGGGCCTGTACACGGTGGAGAACGGCGCGACCGCGCTGATCCAGGCGTCGGTGAAGGCACTCGACGACCTCGGCCACATATGGGAGGAGTACGGCGAGCACAGCTTCCTCCAGGTCGTCGTCACCGACGGCGAGGAGAACGCCTCGGGCGCGGACACGACGGGCTCGCGCCACGATCACCTTCCCGACGGCCGCGCCGTCCTCGACACCTGGCGTGACAGGATCGCGGACAAGTTGAACAGCCTGCCCGACCACTGGACTTCGGCCATCATGGTGCCGAACTCCCTGGCCAAGCGCACCGCCCAGCAGTACGGCTTCCCGACGGGCAACATCTCGATCTGGGACGCCGACTCGGCCCAGGGCGTCGAAGAGGCGATCGGCACCGTCAAGACGGCCGCCACCAGGTTCCTGCGCGACCGCGAGCAGGGGGTGCGCGGAACCAGGAACCTCTTCGCGATGGGACAGGACCTGAGCACGGCCGACGTCAAGTCCAGCCTTCAGTCACTCGACGCCGGCAAGTACGTGCTGATCCCGGTGGACCAGCAGACGTCGATCCGTGATTTCGTCACCGGCGCCGGGCACCCGTACAAGACCGGCTGTGCCTTCTACGAGCTGTCCAAGCGCGAGAAGATCCAGGCCGGCAAGAAGATCGCCGTGGCGGAGAAGGACCCCGCCACCGGCCGGACGACCGGAAAGGTGTTCACCGGACCCGCCGCCCGCCGGCTCCTCGGGCTGCCGCAGACGGAGGTCACGGTGACCCCCGGGAGCAACGCGGCGTACACCGTGTTCGTCCAGTCGACCTCGGTCAACCGGAAGCTGGTCCCCGGCACCAGGCTGCTCGTCCTCCTGTAGGCGGGGCGGCGGGGCCGGGCCGGAGGGAGCCGTCCGGCCCGCGCGGATCCGCGTCGGAGCGGCGTCCCGGCCCCGCCGGGTCCGCGTCGGCCGTCCCCGCTCAGCCCTCGCCCACGAGGTCGAGGTCGTCGCGGGAGGCCGCCACCGGCGTGCTCCCGGCAACGGTCCACGTGCGTTCCACCGGCCGCGACACATCCCGCCACCAAGGGCGCGTGGGGAGTTCCCCGGCAGGCTCGAACGGCTCCCCCGGGCAGGGGAACGCGACCGCCTGCCCGGCCTCCTCGGCCGCCTCCTTGGTCCACTCCCCCGGCTCCGCCCACGGGTGCGGGGCCAGGTTGAACGTGCCCCAGTGGATCGGCAGCAGCACACCGCCCGGGCCGCCTTGCTGGAGGTCGAGGTGCGCCCGCAGCGCTTGTGCCGGCGTCATGTGGATGTCGGTCCAGAACTCGGAGTACGCGCCGAGCTGGATCATCGTGACGTCGAACGGGCCGTGGTCGGCGCCGATGTCCTTGAAGCCCTCGAAGTAGCCGGTGTCGCCGCTGTGGTAGACGCGGTGCTCCTCGCCCGTGACGACCCAGGAGGCCCACAGGGTGTGCTGGGTGTTGCGCAGGCCACGGCCGCAGAAGTGCCGTGCCGGGGTCGCGGTCAGGGTGAGTCCGCCGACCTCGGTCGCCTCGTGCCAGTCCAGTTCGCGCAGGCGGTCGGCCGGAACGCCCCAGTGTTCGAGGTGTGCCCCGACGCCGAGCGGCACGGCGAAGAGGGTGTCCGTGCCGGCCAGCGCCTTGATCGTGGGCATGTCCAGGTGGTCGTAGTGGTCGTGGGAGATGACGACCACGTCGACCGGGCCGAGCGCGGCCAGCGGCAGGGGCACCGGGTGCAGGCGGCGGGGGCCGGCGAAGGGGAACGGCGAACAGCGCTCGCCCCACACGGGGTCGAAGAGCACCCGCCGGCCGTCGATCTCCACGAGGACGCTGGAGTGGCCCAGCCAGGTCACCCGCAGTCCGGTGGCCGCGGGGCGGGCCAGGTCCGCGAAGGTCGTGGCGTGCACGGGGATGTTGCCCAGGGGGGCGCGCCGGGTGCGCTGCTCCTTGTCGAAGTACAGCTTGGCGAAGTCCCACGCGGTGCCCGAGGGCCGCGTCCGCGCCTCGCCTCCGGGATTCTGGAAGACGCCGTCCTTGAAGTGGGGGGACCGGCGGATCCGCGCCATGCGCGCACCGCCGGGGTCCACACCGAAGGCCTCGGGCCGCAGGGCGCGGAGCCCGGAACTCGGGGGACGGAAGCCGGCCACGTTACCTCCACAGGGGGTCGGTCAGGTTTTCCATTATGAAGGGGCCGCCGGGTGTCCCACCCGCCGCCCGGCGCGCGACCGGCGACTGCCCCCCGCACGCACCTTGCCTGCCGGGCAAGACCCATTAGGGTGACCGCGTGGCGCGAGTGCGGTTGAGTGGGGCGGAGCGGCGTGAGGAGTTGCTGCGGGCCGCCATCGGGCAGATCGAGGCGCGGGGCGTGTCGGCGGTACGGATCGCCGACGTGGCCTCGGTGCTCGGGGTGAGCAACGCGCTGGTGCTCTATCACTTCTCCACCAAGGAGAACCTCGTGGCCGCCGCGTTCGCCCACGCGGCCGAGGACGACCTCGCGCGCCTGCGTGCGCTGCTCGGCCGGCGTACGAGTGCGCTGCGTCGGCTTCGGGCCGCCCTGCGCTGGTACGCGCCCACCGGCAACGCGAAGGGCTGGCGGCTGTGGGTCGAGGGGTGGGCCGCCGCGCTGCGGGAGCCGGCCCTGCGCCAGGTCGCCCGGGACCTCGACCGGCAGTGGAAGGCGGCCCTCACCGGGGTCGTGGCCGAGGGGGTGGCCGCGGGCGAGTTCCGCTGCCCGGACCCCGACGGCACGGCCCTGCGCCTCACGGCCCTCCTGGACGGACTCGCCGTACAGCTGACCTGCTACGGCGGCACGGTCTCCCGCGCCCGGGCACAGGAATGGGTGGACGAGGCCCTGGCCCGCGAACTGGGTCTGGACCGGCAGGCGTTGACGACTGCGGTCCGCTGAACCACGCCCGAGCGCCGCTGCGCCCGCCGTACTCCCCCGTCGCCCCCCACCATCGCCCTCCTCCGGCGCCCGGCCGCAAGGCCGCGGCCCCCCCGCCCCGGTCCCCCCGCCCGGGTCCCCCCGGAGCGGGGCGCCGCGGACCGGTCCGACGGCACGGTGGCCGCGCGGCTCAGGCCACCGAAGCGATCCGGGTCCTGATGTCGTCCGGGGACAGCGCGCCCTTGGCCCTCACGTCGTCCCCCGAGGACTGCCCGCGCAGACGGCGGCCGATCCAGGGGACCAGGTACTCGCGGGCCCAGTGGACGTCGTCGCGGCGGATGTCCAGCGTGCCGCGCGGCGGCAGCGGCGGCCAGGGCTGCTCCGGGTCGGCCGGGACGTCGACGCCGAGGATCTGGCCGGCCCGCAGCGCGACGCGGGTGTGCCCCTCGGGAGACAGGTGCAGCCGGTCGTGGTCCCAGGCCCGGCGGTCCTGCACGGTCTTCAGGGACCACAGGTCGAGCACCGGGCAGCCGTAGCGGTCGGCGATGGCCCGCACATGCCCGTTGTACGTGGCGATCTTGCCGCGCAGGTGCTTGAGCACGGGCACGCCGCGGGTGTCGAACCCGGTGGTGACCATCACGGTCCCGGCCGCGGAGGCGAGGTGGGCGACCGCCTTCTCGAAACGCTCGGCCACGTCGTCCGGGTCGGTCCCGGGCCGGATGATGTCGTTGCCGCCCGCACAGAGGGAGACCAGGTCGGGGGCGAGCTCGGCGGCCCGCGGCACCTGGTCCGCCACGATCTGGTCGAGCAGCTTCCCGCGCACGGCGAGGTTCGTGTACTGGAAGTCGCCCTCGGGTCGCCGGTCGGCGAGCAGGACCGCGAACCGGTCGGCCCAGCCGACGAACGCCCCGTCGGGGCCGGGGTCTCCCACGCCTTCGGTGAAGCTGTCCCCCACCGCCACGTACGACCCGATCACTGATCTGCTGTCACTCTTCGAATCGTCTGCCACGTCGACCCATGATTCACCTTCGAATGTGACCTACGCGACCGTAGGCAGGGGTTGACGGACGGTGAGAAAGGCCACTTCAACATCATCTCGCAGTCGGGAATACACGCGGCGCGGGCAGCGGAAGAAGGGGTCCCCATGACCCGCGTCACCCCGCCCCCGCCGACGATGTTGCCTCAGGCAGCCATGTCGTATCGTCGGGATCGCGCCCGCCGCCGAGCCGTGACGGCGGGGCCGAGAGGGAGGAGTCCCCGTGACGCAGCAGGTCCCGTCGACCGAGCCGGAGCTGACCGGAGTGCGCAACTTCCGCGATGTGGGCGGCCTGCCGACCGTGGACGGCCGGCGGGTGCGGCACGGGGTGCTGTTCCGCAGCGGTCATCTCGCGCACGCGACCGCCGAGGACGCCGTCTTCCTCGCCTCCCTCGGCCTGCACACCGTCTTCGACTTCCGCAACGCGGCCGACAAGAAGCTGGAGGGGCCGGACGTCGAGCTGCCCGGCGTGCGCAACGTGAGCCTGCCGCTGAGCGACCCCGCGGACGGCGCCGAGTTCTGGAAGATGGTCCGCGACGGCGACCTCGACCAGTTGCGGGCGATCCTGGACGACGGCCAGGGCGCCGCCCGGATGATCGCCTCCTACCGCACGATCGTCAAGGAACGCACCGCCGAGCACTCCCGGGTGCTGCACGCGCTCGCCGAGGACAGCGTCCCGGCCCTGATGCACTGCGCCGCGGGCAAGGACCGGGCCGGCCTGTCGATCGCCGTGACGCTGCTCGCCCTGGGCGTGGAGCGGGAGGCGATCGTCGCGGACTACCTGGAGTCCAACGCCCGGCACCGCCGCTACAAGGTGCACCGCAGCGGCTCCTCCCCCTCCGCCTACTCCCCCGAGGTCATGGAGCTGCTCAGCCCGCTGTTCGACGCGCGCGCCGAGTACCTGACGGCGGCCCTGGAGACCGTGGAGGAGACCTGGGGCGGGGTCGGGGCATACCTGGAGCAGGGGCTGGGGCTCGCTCCGCGGACCAGGCAGCGGCTGCGCGAGCGCCTGCTGGACTGAGCCCGGCGGCGTCGGGGCGCGCGCCTCACTTGGCGCCGACCTCGAACAGCAGCCAGACGAACGCGGCGAACAGGTGTCCGACCGCGATGTAGATGAGCAGCCGGACCCAGAGGGCGCGCGGGAACTTCTCCTCCATGTCTGTCATGACATCTCTCCGGTGTGGGGGCCCAGGCACAGCGCGGCCGTGGGACTCTGCAGCAGGGTGTGGACGAAGAGCAGCTCCAGGCCGTCCGGGTCCTCGGCGGCGATGCGGTGCGGGGTCAGCGAGTCGAAGTGCGCGCTGTCCCCGGGGGCGAGCAGGTGCGTGCTGTCGCCCAGCCGCAGCCGCAGCCGCCCCTTGAGGACGTACAGCCATTCCTCGCCGGGGTGGACCCGTACGATGTCGCCCTGCGAGCCGTGGGGCACGTGGACCCGCAGGGTCTGCATGCCGCGCCCGGCGGCACCGGCCTGGTGGTAGGTCCAGCCGCCGGCCCGCGTGGGCTCCATGTCGGCGGCCCGCACGATCGCGTCCCGTTCGGCGACGCTCTCCCCGAGCAGTTCGGAGACCGTCGTACCGTAGATGCGGGCGAGTGCCAGCAGCATCGGCAGCGAGGGCTGGCGCCGCCCCGTCTCCAGGCGGGACAGGTGTGCGGGCGACAGCCCGGCGGCGCGGGCCGCGGCCTCCAGGGTGAGGGAGGCGCGGCGGCGGAGCGCGCGCAGCTGGGGCGCGACGGCGGGCAGGTCGTCGGCCTGGCCCGCCGGTGGCCCGGACTCGGGAGTGCTCATGTCTCCATTCAGCCGCAGGCTTGCCCCTGGGGCAAATTTATTGCCTCAGAGGCAAAATCGCGCGGCGGTGCACCCGCCTCCCGTGACCGGCTACCGGTTGGCCACCGCCTGCTTGACCAGTGTCTTGCCGAAGTCCCACATCAGGCCGCCGCCGTGCGCGTCGTCCATCACCGCGGTGAAGGCGTCCACGAACCGGTCGACGTCCTGCTCGCCGATGACCAGCGGCGGGATCAGCTTGATCACCTCCAGGTGGTCGCCGGAGACCTGGGTGAGGATCCGGTGGCGCTGGAGCAGCGGGACGACCACCATCTGCGCGAACAAGCCCTTGCGGGCCGCCTGCAGCATGGTCCACCGGCCGCGCAGCTTCAGCGACTTGGGCCTGCCGAACTCGATGCCGATCATCAGGCCCCGGCCGCGCACGTCGGCGAGCAGCTCGTACTTGTCGGTCAGCGCCGCCAGGCGGGACCTGAGCAGATCGCCGGTGGCCCGCGCGCCCGCCACGATCTGCTCGTTCTCCATGACGGAGAGGACGGCGAGGCCCGCCGCCATGGCCTGCGCGTTGGAGCCGAAGCTCGCCGAGTGCACCAGCACCCGGTCGATCGAGGAGTAGACCTTCTTGAAGATCCAGTCCTTGCCGAGGGTCGCGCTCACCGGGACGTAGCCGCCGGAGAGGGCCTTGGCCACGCACACCAGGTCCGGCTCCACGCCGACCTCGTGCTGATAGGCGTAGAAGTCGCCGGTGCGGCCGAGGCCGGTCTGCACCTCGTCGGCGATGAGCAGCGCCTTGTGCCGGTGCAGCAGCTCCTGCGCGGCCCGCAGGTAGCCGGGCGGTGTCTCGTGCACGCCCTTGCCCTGGATGGGTTCGACGATCAGGGCGGCCACGTCGCCCTGCTTCAGCTCGCGGGCGAGCGCGTCGAGGTCACCGAGCGGGATCGCGGTGTCGGGCAGCAGCGGGGCGAAGCCGTCGCGGAAGCCCTCCTCGCCGTTCACGGACAGCGAGCCGGTGGTCAGGCCGTGGAAGGCGTGCTCGCAGTGCAGGATCCGCGGTTTCCCGGTGGCGCGCCGGGCGAACTTGAGCGCGGTCTCCACCGCCTCGGTGCCGCTGTTGCCGAAGAAGACCCGGTCCAGGTGCGGGCTGTGCGTGAGCAGCCGCTCCGCCAGCAGACCGGGCAGCGGCTGGCAGTCGAAGCGGGTGAGGTCGGCGAGCCGGGCGTCCAGCACGTCGTGCAGGGCCTTGCGGACGACGGGGTGGTGCCGGCCCAGGCCCATCACCCCGAACCCGGCGAGCATGTCCAGGTAGTCGTTGCCGTCGGCGTCCCAGAAGTGCGCGCCCTCGGCCCGTTCGTAGACCTTGTCGAAACCGATGGTGTGCAGCATGCGCGGCAGCTGGTGGTTCAGGTGCTTGCTGTGCAGCTCGTAGCGCTCGGCGCCGCGCTCGGCCAGGAGGGCGCCGAGGTCGAACTCCGTGGTCATTCAGTTTTCTCCTTGACTGCCGTGCCGCTCCCGGCGGGCTCCTGTGCCGGGACGGTCCCCGCCTGCGCCGGAACGGACCCGGCCTGCTCCTTGGCGGCGAGGCTCGCGCTGATCCGTCCGGCGACCTCGACGGGGGTGAGACCGATGTCGGCCAGCACCTCCCCGCGCTTGGCGTGCGCGAGGAACTGCTCCGGGATGCCGAACCGCCGTACCGGTACGTCCACGTCGGCGTCGCCCAGGGCCAGGGCCACCGCGGAACCGACGCCCGCGGCGCGGCTGTTGTCCTCGACCACGGCCACCAGCCGGTGCCCGGCGGCCAGTGCGGGCAGCGCCGGGTCGACGGGCTTGACCCAGCGGGGGTCGACGACCGTGCAGCCGATGCCGCGCGCTCGCAGCAGCTCGGCGGCCCGCAGGCACACCGGGGCCATCACGCCGACGGCGACCAGCAGCACCTCGGGCCGCTCCGCGCGGTGCAGCACGTCCATGCCGCCCACCCGGTCGACGGCCGGGATCCGGGGGCCGACCGACTCCTTCGGGAAGCGCACCAGCGTCGGCGCGTCGTCCACGGCGACGGCCTCGCGCAACTGGGCGCGCAACTGGTCGGCGTCGCGGGGCGCGGCGATCCTCAGACCGGGGACGACCTGGAGGACGGACATGTCCCACATGCCGTTGTGGGAGGCGCCGTCGACTCCGGTGACGCCGGCCCGGTCCAGGACGAAGGTGACGCCGCAGCGGTGCAGCGCCACGTCCATGAGCAACTGGTCGAAGGCGCGGTTGAGGAAGGTGGCGTAGACGGCGACGACCGGGTGCAGACCGCCGGTGGCGAGGCCGGCCGCGGAGACGGCGGCGTGCTGTTCGGCGATGCCGACGTCCCACACCCGGTCGGGGAACCGCTCGGCGAACTTGCCGAGACCCACCGGGTGCAGCATGGCCGCCGTGATCGCCACGACGTCGTCGCGCTCCTCACCGATCCGTACGATCTCGTCGCCGAACACGGAGGTCCAGGACGGGCCGCCGGACGGGGCGAGGGGCGCGCAGGTGAGCGGATCCATCGCGCCGACGGTGTGGAAGTGGTCCGCCTCGTCGGCGAGGGCGGGTTCGTAACCGCGGCCCTTCTCGGTGAGGCAGTGGACGAGGACCGGCCCGTGGAAGCGTTTGGCGCGGCGCAGCGCCGACTCCAGGGCGCGCATGTCGTGTCCGTCGATCGGGCCCAGGTACTTCAGTCCCAGGTCCTCGAACATGCCCTGCGGCGCGAAGGCGTCCTTGAAGCCCTTCTTCGCGCCGTGCAGCGACTCGTACAGGGTGCCGCCGACGACGGGGGTGCGCCGGAGCACGTCCTTGCCCCAGGCCAGGACCTTCTCGTAGCCGTCGGTGGTGCGCAGGGCGGCCAGGTGGTTGGCGAGGCCGCCGATGGTGGGCGCGTAGGAGCGCTCGTTGTCGTTGACGACGATGATGAGCGGCCGGTCGCGGGCGGCGGCGATGTTGTTCAGCGCCTCCCAGGCCATGCCGCCGGTCAGCGCGCCGTCACCGATGACGGCGACGACGTGCCCCTTCTCCCCTCGCACCTCGCGCGCCTTGGCGAGCCCGTCGGCCCAGCCCAGGGCGGTGGAGGCGTGGCTGTTCTCGATGACGTCGTGCTCGGACTCCTCGCGGGAGGGGTAGCCGGACAGGCCGCCCTTGCCGCGCAGCTTGGAGAAGTCCTGACGTCCGGTCAGCATCTTGTGCACGTAGCTCTGGTGGCCGGTGTCCCACAGGATCCGGTCGGCCGGTGACTCGAAGACCCGGTGCAGGGCGACGGTGAGTTCCACCACCCCCAGGTTGGGCCCGAGGTGACCACCGGTCCTGGCCACCGCGTGCACCAGGAAGTCACGTATCTCGTCGGACAGTTCGCCGAGTTCCGCCTCGGACAGCGCCTTCAGGTCGCGTGGTCCCCGGATGCTCTCCAGAATGGTCACGCTGGGCCCCCTCTCGGTCCGTGCCGTACTTCAACTCACCGTCACCGTCGGTGTTCCCGTGGCGGTGGGGGCGTCCGCGACGCCGTCCTGCTCCATCTGCTCGGCGAGCTTCGTCGCCTCTTCGATCAGGGTCTCCACGATCTTCGACTCGGGCACCGTCTTGATCACCTCGCCCTTGACGAAGATCTGCCCCTTGCCGTTGCCGGACGCCACACCCAGATCAGCCTCACGCGCCTCACCGGGACCATTGACCACACAACCCATCACGGCCACCCGCAGCGGGACCTCCATACCGGTCAGACCCGCCGTGACCTCCTCGGCCAGCTTGTAGACATCCACCTGGGCGCGCCCGCACGACGGACA
>NZ_JBFACU010000016.1:0-6969 GCF_040641015.1 Streptomyces sp. NPDC021356
CGTCGACAGATCGTTCCCGAACGACGCCGTCTCCGAAGTGAACCGGTCCCCGGCGAGCTGCATACCGTCACCCGAATCCCCCGCGAAACGGATGATCACCCGGTCCAGACGGCGGACGTCCTTCGCTCCGGCCGCCCTGCGCTGCTCCCCGACGACGGTTGTGTCGGCCTGTTCCGCTGGACTGCTGACCTGGCTGGTCACTGAACTGGACCTCCTTCGAGGCGGCTGTGTGGGACCGGCCTCCCGAAGACCCTGCGAAGACCTTCCCGGTTTCCAACCCTACGACCGTCAGGGATGCCCTCCCGGTGCCGATCGCATGCTGGACGCACCCGTGAGACGGTCCGATGCCCTGCTCTTCCACGCCGTTCCGGCTCTTGGGACCTCCTTGGGGAAGGTGCGCCGCAGTCGCCCGTCCGGCGTACTCGCGACCGGATCGGGGCCCGTACCGCCCCAGTGTCGGCCGGTCAGGAGTTCAGATAGGTGAGGACCGCGAGAACACGCCGGTGATCCCCGTCACTCTGGGACAGACCGAGCTTCAGGAAGATGTTGCTGACGTGCTTCTCCACCGCTCCGTCGCTCACCACCAGTTGCCGCGCGATCGCCGAGTTGGTGCGCCCCTCGGCCATCAGGCCCAGGACCTCGCGCTCCCGCGGGGTGAGACCCGCCAGCACGTCCTGCTTGCGGCTGCGCCCGAGCAGCTGGGCGACCACCTCCGGGTCCAGCGCCGTACCGCCCTGGGCCACCCGGACCACGGCGTCCACGAACTCCCGCACCTCGGCCACGCGGTCCTTCAGCAGGTAGCCGACCCCTCGGCTGGAACCCGCCAGCAGTTCGGTGGCGTACCGCTCCTCCACGTACTGCGACAGCACCAGCACCCCGAGACCGGGATGCGCCTTGCGCAGCCGTACGGCCGCCCGCACGCCCTCGTCGGTGTGGGTCGGCGGCATCCGCACGTCGGCCACGACCACGTCGGGCAGCTCCCCCTGGTCATGCAGCTCGGTGATGGTCTTGACCAGCGCCTCGGCGTCACCGACACCGGCCACGACCTCATGCCCGCGGTCGGTCAGCAACCGGGTCAGGCCCTCCCTGAGCAGCACTGAATCCTCGGCGATGACCACCCGCACCCTGTCCTCCACGATCCTCGGCCCCCCACAGCCTTCTTCACGGCACCCCGCACGGCCCGTCCGGCGCGTACGGCATGGTCCAGCATCCCAGCATCCGGACTCTGCCGCGCCCGCGCCCGGGGGAAAGGGGGGAGGGTTTCTGCGTTCCTTCGGTGTTCCGGCCGGTTTCCCGCGGTGTCCGGCCGGTCGGGACACGCGTCGCGGCCTGCCGCCCGCGGCCCTCGGGGCGCGGACGGCAGGCCGCCGTCGCTGCTTTCGTGTGTGCTTGCGCTGCGTGCTTCGGGGCGTTGCCCCGGTGCGTGCCCCGGTCCGCGCGTCGGCCGCCCGCTTTCGGTGGGGCTTTCGCCGCGTGGTTCCGGTAGTGGTTCCGTCCGTGGTTCCGTCCGTGGGTCCGGTCGTGCTGCCGTGCGCGCTCAGCGCCGCCAGGGCAGCTCGGCCGTCACCCGGGTGGGGCCGCCGGCCGGCGAGTCGACGACGAGGATCCCGTCCACCGCGTCCAGCCGTTCGGCCAGCCCCGCCAGGCCCGACCCCGCGGACACCTCCGCGCCGCCCACCCCGTCGTCCATGACCTGGAGCAGCAGCCGGTCGTCGGAGCGCCACACGTCCACCGAGGCGGACCGGGCCCGGCTGTGCTTGCTGATGTTCTGCAGCAGCTCGGACACCGTGAAGTACGCGATCCCCTCGATCGCCGCCGCCGGGCGCTCCGCCAGGTCCACCTCCACCCGCACCGGCACCGTGCAGCGCGAGGCCACGGCGGACAGGGCCGCGTCCAGGCCCCGGTCGGTCAGGACGGCCGGGTGGATGCCGCGGGCCAGGTCGCGCAGCTCCTGGAGCGCCGTCTTCACCTCGCCGTGCGCCTCGTCCACCATCCGTGCCGCCGCCCGCGGATCCTCGGCCAGCTTCTCCTTCGCCAGCCCCAGATCCATCGCGAGCGCCACCAGGCGGGCCTGCGCCCCGTCGTGCAGGTCCCGTTCGATGCGCCGCAGGTCGGCGGCGGCCGTGTCGACCACGACACCCCGGTCGGACTCCAGCTCCACCACGCGCGCCGACAGCCGCGACGGGCCGAGCAGCCCGTACACGAGCACCCGGTCCACCGTGGTCAGCGCCCGGACGATCCACGGTGTGGCCAGCGTGATCAGCAGCCCCACCAGGGCGGTCATCGTGATCTCGAACGGGTTGTCCAGGTAGATCCGGTGGTGCTCGTCGCCGTACAGCTGGATGCCGCCCTGACCGGCCCACATCGGGAAGACCCAGAACCACAGGGGGTACGTCAGCAGCGACCAGCCCAGCGGCCAGAACACGGTCGCCACCACGAAGGAGAACACCGCCCACGGGAACTGCAGCAGGGCGTAGAGCAGCGCCCGCCAGGAGGCACCGCTCTTCAGTACGGCCCCGGTCCAGGCCAGCGGGCCGTGGCCCTTCATCCGCAGCGGCTCCGGCTCACCCACCTCCAGGCCGAGCAGCCCGCGCGCCCGCACGCGCTCCAGCGCGCCGAAGCCCCGGCAGCCCGCCAGCGCCCCCGCCAGCACCGGGATGCCGACGAACGTCACCAGCAGGCCCGCGCCCAGCGACACCATCGTGACGGCGTACGTGAAGAGCAGGATGCTGATCGGCAGGCTCAGCAGCACGTACCCGAACTCCCGCCAGCTGCGCGCCTCGAACGGCGCCCGCAGCCCGGCGGGCAGCCGGTGCCGCCGCCCCTCGCCGTCGCCGTCGTAGAACCCGGCCCCGCCGTAGGGCGCGTACTCCTGTCCGTACTGCGATCCGTACTCGGTGGCCATGGGCGTCGTCCCGTTCCCCTCGTGTGCTGCTGTTCGTCCGGGTGTTCGTGCTGCTTCCCGCGGTCGTCCCGCCGTGCCTCCAGAGTGCTGGACAGCGGGCGGGCCGGGCCATGGAGCGCGTCGGCGTCTCGGTGCGGGGGTTTTCCCTACCTCTTGGAGCTGCCGGACCTCACCTCTTGGAGCTGCCGGACCTCTTGGACCTCTCGGCCCTCCTGGCGCGGGGGGCCGTGCCCGCGGCGGAGCCGGCCGTGCGGTCCCGCCAGGGGAGTTCCGCGGTGACCGTCGTCGGGCCACCCTGCGGGGAGTCGACGACGAACAGGCCGTCCACGGCGCTCAGCCGCTCCGCCAGCCCCCGCATGCCCGTGCCGCCGTCCAGCGAGGCACCGCCGCGGCCGTCGTCGCGCACCTGGATCAGCAGCCGGTCGTCGGAGCGCCACACGTCGACCGAGGCGGACCGCGCCCGGCTGTGCTTGCTGACGTTCTGCAGCAGCTCGGACACCGTGAAATAGGCGATGCCCTCGATGGCCTCCGCCGGACGCGCCGGCAGATCGGCCGTCACCTTCACGGGCACCGTGCAGCGCGAGGCGACCGACGACAGCGCCGCGTCCAGGCCCCGGTCGGTCAGGACGGCCGGGTGGATGCCCCGGGCCAGGTCGCGCAGTTCCTGCAACGCGAGTTTCACCTCGCCGTGCGCCTCCGCCACCATCTCGGCCGCCGCGTCCGGGTCCTCCAGCAGCTTCTCCTTGGCCAGGCCCAGACCCATCGCCAGGTTGACCAGGCGGGCCTGCGCCCCGTCGTGCAGGTCCCGTTCGATGCGCCGCAGGTCGGCGGCGGCCGTGTCGACCACGACACCCCGGTCGGACTCCAGCTCCGCGATCCGCCGCTCCAGCTCGTCTGAGGGCGACAGCAGCCCGCGCACCAGCGCCCGGTCGACGTTGGTCAGGCCCCGCGCGATGAACGGCAGCACCGGCCACAGCACGAACAGCGAGGTCAGCGTGACGGCGAAGGTGAGCACTCCCCAGGGCAGCCGGATGAACTCGTACAGGGCCGTCCGCCAGCCCACCGGATCCTTCAGCATCAGCCAGCACCGGCCGAGCCACCCCTGCGTGCGGGCCGGCGGCAGCGGGCTCGGCTCGTCGATGCGCACCCCGAGCAGCGCCCGCGCCCGCTTCCGCTCCAGCCTGCCCAGCACCCGCGCCCCCATCAGGCCCACCGCCAGCAGCGGAAGACCGACCACGGTGACGGTCAGCGCGGCGCCGGTGGCCAGCACGGACACGACGTACACGAAGCCGACCAGCGACACGGGCAGGTTCACCAGGAGATACGTGATCTCCTTCCAGGTGGGCAGGTCGAAGGCGAAGCGGGCCGGCGGCAGCCGGTCGCGGTCCGGGTCCCCGGCGCCGGACGCGGCCGGACCGGCAGAGGAGGTAGGTGCGGTCATACGAGCCAGCGTGCCGTGCGGCGGCCGAAGGCGCCATGAGGTCGGCCGCCCTGGTGGGCGGGGGAAAACCCCACCCCGCGTCTCACGGTGCGACGGGCTGCTTACCCGCTCTTTATCAGGGCCTAGACTCCCGTTCGTACAGAGCGTAGGACAGGCGGCACGGGCACGAGGCGGCCGACCAGGTCGGGGAGCGAGGGACGGACGGTGACGGAGACGTTGCGGGAGACGGCGCGGGGGCAGGCCGTCGTCGTCGCGGCGGACTACTTCCACTCCTACTCGGTCGTCGGACTGCTCGCCGTCGTGGGCGTGCTGTTCGTCGCCGTCGCCTTCGGCGCCGGCCGGCTGCTGCGCCCGGTGGTCCCCACGCCCGAGAAACTCCTGACGTACGAGTGCGGCGTCGACCCCGTCGGCGAGGGCTGGGCGCACACCCAGGTCCGCTACTACGTCTACGCCTTCCTGTACGTGATCTTCGCCGTCGACTCGATCTTCCTGTTCCCCTGGGCGACGGTCTTCGCCGCCCCCGGCTACGGCGCGGCGACGCTGGTGGAGATGTTCGTCTTCCTCGGCTTCCTGGCCGTCGGCCTGCTGTACGCCTACAAGAAGGGCGTCCTGGCATGGACGTGAACCCCGCGGTGCCCGAGCCCGTCGCGCTCCCGGAGCCCAAGCGGCTCGGCGCCCTGTCCCGCCTGGCCCCCGAGCCGATGAAGGTCGTCCTGAACTGGGGCCGCCGCTACTCGCTGTGGGTCTTCAACTTCGGCCTCGCCTGCTGCGCGATCGAGTTCATCGCCGCGTCGATGGCGCGGCACGACTTCATCCGCCTCGGCGTGATCCCGTTCGCGCCCGGACCGCGCCAGGCCGACCTGATGGTCGTCTCCGGCACGGTCACGGACAAGATGGCCCCGGCTGTCAAACGCCTGTACGAGCAGATGCCCGAGCCGAAGTACGTCATCTCCTTCGGGGCCTGCTCCAACTGCGGCGGCCCCTACTGGGACTCGTACTCCGTCACCAAGGGCGTCGACCAGATCATCCCCGTGGACGTCTACGTCCCCGGCTGCCCGCCGCGGCCCGAGGCGCTGCTCCAGGGCATCCTCAAGCTCCAGGAGAAGATCGCCCGGGAGTCGCTGGGGGAGCGGTACGGGAGCGGTGCGGCCCGTCCGTCGGCGGCGGCCCTGCAGAGCGGCCTGGTGAAACCGCCGGCGGCCGGGGACCGGCCCGCGGCGGGAGGCTCCGCGGCGCGGGACGCCGTCGAAGGGGACGGGCGATGAGCGGCGCCGGCTGGCTGCCCGCGCCCGCCGGGGAACTGTTCGGCCCCGAGGCCACGGCGGAGGAGTCCTACGAGGTCCTGACGGTCGACGTACCGCCGGGCTCCTGGATCCCCGCGCTGCTGACCGCCCGCGACGAACTGGGCTGCACCTACTTCGACTGGCTGAGCGCGGTCGACGAGCCGGGCACGGGCTTGCGGGTCGCGGCGCACGTCGTCGCGCTGAACCCGCTGCGGCGGCTGCTCGTGCGCACGACGGTCCCGCACGGGGCGCCGGTCCTGCCGACCGCCGTGGAGGTCTACGCGGGCGCCGCCTGGCACGAACGCGAGACGCACGAGATGTTCGGCATCGACTTCCGGGACCACCCGGCGCTCGACCACCTCCTGCTCCCGGACACCTTCGAAGGCCACCCCCTGCGCAAGGACTTCGTCCTGGCCGCCCGGGTGGCCAAGGCCTGGCCGGGGGCGAAGGAGCCGGGCGAATCGGAGCACGGCGGCCCCAAGCGGCGCCAGATGCTGCCGCCGGGCGTCCCCGACCCCAACGAGTGGGGCCCCCTGAAGGGCAGCCTCCCGGCCGCCCCGGCCCGCCCGGCCAGGGGCGCGGGCCGGCCGACGGCCGAACGCCCGGCCCGCCCGGCCGGCGACCGTCCGGTACGGCGCACCCGCACGGCCGCGGGAGGCTCGGCGAGCCAGACCGGCGACACGGCGGGTTCGGCGGGTACGGCGGGTACTGCGGGTACGGCGGGATCGTCGGGTACGGCAGGTTCGTCGGGTACGGCAGGTTCGTCGGGTACTGCGGGTACGGCTGGTACCGGGGGACCGGAAGCTGCGGGCACACCGGCAGCCCCGGCAGCACCGGGGCCAGCGGGCGGGACGGCCGGGGGAGCGACCGCCAGGCCGCCGCGCCGGATGCGGAGCGCGAGCCAGGGCTCTGCGAGCCAGACGGCACCCAGCGGTGAGACCCCGGCCACCCCGAGCGCCCCGGCCACCCCGAGCGCCTCGGATACACCGGCGGCCCCGGAGGCACCGGCCGCCCCGGGGACACCGGCGGCCCCCCGCCGTTCGCGCAGCGCGAGCGGCGGTTCCGCCTCGCAACGGGCGGCGCAGTCGGCACCGCCCCGCACCTCCGGGGAGCCGAAGCAGCCCACGGCCCCGCGCAGCTCCGACGCGCCCTGGCACCACGCCCGCCCGGCCTTCCACGAGCCGGAGGCCTCCCCGGACGCCACCACGGCGCCCACGGCGCCCGTCGCGCCCGCGGAGCCGCGGCAGCCCACCGCCCCGGCGGAGCCCACCGCCCCGGCGGAGCCCACCGCCCCGGCGGAGCCCACCGCCCCGGCGGAGCCCACCGCCCCGGCGGAGCCC
>NZ_JBFACU010000016.1:7069-137756 GCF_040641015.1 Streptomyces sp. NPDC021356
CCCACCGCCCCGGCGGAGCCCACCGCCCCGGCGGAGCCCACCGCCCCGGCGGAGCCCACCGCCCCGGCGGAGCCCACCGCCCCGGCGGAGCCCACAGAACCCGCGGAGCCCACGGAAGCTGCGGAGCCCACGGAAGCTGCGGAGCCCGCGGAAGCTGCGGAAGCTGCGGAAACCAAACCCCCAGAGCCGACAGAGCCGACAGAGTCCATCGAGCGCAGAGATCCCACCGACCCGCCCGCCCACGACGACCCGGAAGGAGACCCGCGGTGAACGGCGTGCTCGACGTCGCCCTGCGACTCCTGATCGTCTTCGTGGTCTTCCTCGTCCTCCCGCTGATCGTCGGCCAGACCGAGCACAAGGTGATGGCCCACATGCAGGGCCGGCTCGGCCCTATGTACGCGGGCGGCTTCCACGGCTGGGCCCAGCTCGTCGCGGACGGCGTGAAGTTCGCGCAGAAGGAGGACGTCGTCCCGGCGGGCGCGGACCGCCGCATCTTCCAGCTCGCCCCCGCCGTCGCCCTCCTCCCGTACCTCCTGGTGCTGCTCGCCATCCCGATCGGCCCCGGCGAGGGTGCGGTCGGCCAGGTCCTGGACGCGGGCGTCTTCTTCGCCCTGGCCGTGATGGGTGTCGGCGTGCTCGGCTCGCTCATGGCCGGGTGGGCCTCCGCCAACAAGTTCTCCCTCCTCGGCGGCCTGCGCACCGCCGCCCAGCTCCTCGCCTACGAACTTCCGATGCTGCTCGCCGCCGCCTCCGTCGCGATGGCGGCCGGCACGGTCTCCCTGCCGGGCATCCTCGACGCCTTCCACTGGTGGTGGCTGCCCTGGCAGATCGTCGGCGCGGTCGTCTTCTTCGTGGCCGGACTCGCCGAACTGCAACGCCCGCCGTTCGACATGCCCGTCGCCGACTCGGAGATCATCTTCGGCGCGTACACCGAGTACACGGGGCTGCGGTTCGCCCTGTTCCTGCTCGCCGAGTACGCCGGGATCGTCGTCCTGTGTGGCCTGACCACCGTCCTCTTCCTGGGCGGCTGGCACGGCCCCTGGGGCGCCGACGGCCTCGGCTGGGTGTGGACCCTGCTGAAGGCGGCCGTCCTCGCCTTCGTCGTCATCTGGCTGCGCGTCACCTACCCCCGGCTGCGCGAGGACCAGCTCCAGAAACTCTCCTGGACGCTCCTCGTCCCCCTCTCCCTCGCCCAGATCGCCCTCACCGGCATCGTCAAGGTGGTGATCTCCTGATGGCTCCCGTCCCTGGCTCCGGCCTCGCCAAGGGCCTGGCCGTCACCCTGCGCACGATGACGAGGAAGACCGTCACCGAGCAGTACCCGGACGCCCAGCCCGACCTCCCGCCCCGCACCCGCGGTGTGATCGGCCTGTTCGAGGAGAACTGCACCGTCTGCATGCTCTGCGCCCGCGAGTGCCCGGACTGGTGCATCTACATCGACTCCCACAAGGAGACGGTGCCGGCTGCGACCCCGGGCGGCCGCGAACGCAGCCGCAACGTCCTCGACCGCTTCGCCATCGACTTCTCCCTGTGCATGTACTGCGGCATCTGCATCGAGGTCTGTCCTTTCGACGCGTTGTTCTGGTCCCCGGAGTTCGAGTACGCCGAGACCGACATCCGCGACCTCACCCACGAACGCGACAAGCTCCGCGAGTGGATGTGGACCGTCCCGGCCCCGCCCGCCCTCGACCCCGGCGCGGAGGAGCCGAAGGAGGTCGCCGCCGCCCGCAAGAGCGCCGACAAGCTGGCCGCCCAGCAGGAGGCCGAGGCCGCCCAGCAGGAGGCAGCCCGGCAGGAGGCAGCCCCGCAGGAGGCCGCGCGGGCCGAGTCGGCCGAGCCGCCCACCCAGCCCTCCGATGTCCAGCCCTCCGATGTCCGGCCCTCCGATGTCCGGCCCTCCGATGTCCGGCCGTCTGATGCCCGGCCCGCCGAGCAGCCGCCCGCCGAGCCCCCCGTCCAGCCGTCCGCCGAGCCGCGGGAAGGAGAGTCGTGACCCCCGCCACCGCTCCCCAGGGCTTCCTCTCCCCGACCGGGGTCGAGATCGCCTTCCTCCTCGTCGGCCTCGCCACCTTCGGCGCCGCACTCGTCACCGTCACCACCCGGCAACTCGTGCACGCCGCCCTGTGGCTGGTGGTGACCCTCGGCGGCCTCGCCGTCGAGTACCTCCTGCTCACCGCCGAGTTCATCGCCTGGGTGCAGGTCCTCATCTACGTCGGTTCCGTCGTGGTCCTCCTGCTGTTCGGGCTGATGCTCACCAAGGCCCCCATCGGCCGCTCCCCGGACGCCGACTCCGGCAACCGCCCGGCGGCCCTCGCCGTGGCCGTCGCCGCCGCGGCCGCCCTGGTCTGGGTGGTCGTCGACGCCTTCCGCACCACCTGGATCGACCTGGACGGCGCCGCCGCCGGCACGACGAAGGCCACCGGCCAGAGCCTCTTCCAGAACTGGGTCCTGCCCTTCGAGGCCCTCTCCGTGCTGCTCCTGGCCGCCCTGGTCGGCGCGATCGTCCTCTCCCGCAGGGCGAAGGCGCACGCGACCGCCTCCCTGCCCCCTCGGGCGCGGGACGAACGGGCCGCGAAGGAGGGCACCCGCTGATGCACCTCGTCTACCCGGCCGTACTCTCCGCCCTCCTCTTCTGCACCGGCCTCTACGGCGTCCTCGCCCGCCGCAACGCGATCCTGGTCCTGATGTCGGTCGAGCTGATGCTCAACGCCGTCAACCTCAACCTGGTCGCCTTCGACGTCTGGCTCAGCAAGGCCGCCGCCGAGACCCTCCACTCCGGGCAGGCGCTCACCCTGTTCACCATCGCCATCGCCGCCGCCGAGATCGGCATCGGCCTGGCGATCGTCCTCGCCGTGTACCGCAACCGCGGCAGCTCGGACATCGACCGGCTCCGCGACTCCGCCGAGGGCCCCGACGACAGCACAAACGACGGCACCGACGGCGACGGCACAGGCGACGGCACCGACGGCGACGCCGCGACCGCGCCGGCCGCCGGGAAGACCGAGGCCACCGCGTGACCACGACCACCCTCGCCGTCCTCGTCCCCCTCCTCCCGTTCCTGGCCGCCGCGGCCGGACTGCTGCTCGGGCGCACCGCCCCCGGCTTCGTCCGCCCGCTCGCGGTCCTGCCGACCCTCGCCTCCCTCGTCCTCGCGGTGCTGGTCGCGGCCCGCCAGGGCGGCGGCCGGGCCGTCGACGCCGCCACGGAACTGACGCCCACCGGCTCGGTCCCCGTCGAACTCGCCCTGCACATCGACGGCTACGCCGCGCTCGTCGCCGTCCTGGTCGCCACCGTCGCCACCTGCGTGCAGATCTACTCCACGGGCTACCTGCGCGACGACCCGCGCTACCCGTCCTACGCCGCGCTCGTCTCGCTGTTCACCTCCGCGATGCTGCTCGTCGTCTACTCCGGCGACCTGATCGTGCTGCTGGTCGGCTGGGAGGTCATGGGCATCTGCTCCTACTTCCTGGTCGGCCACTACTGGGAGACGCCCGAGGCACGCGCCGCCTCCCTCAAGGCCTTCCTGGTGACGAAGCTGGGTGACGTCCCCTTCCTCATCGGACTGTTCGCGCTCGCCGGTGACACCGGCTCCTTCCGGATCACCCGCATCCTCGACGCCGTCACCAGCGGCGGCCTGCACCACCCGACCCTGATCGCCCTGCTGCTCCTGGCGGGCGTGGCGGGCAAGTCGGCGCAGTTCCCGCTGCACACCTGGCTCCCCGACGCGATGGCCGGCCCGACACCCGTCTCCGCGCTGATCCACGCAGCGACGATGGTCGCCGCCGGTGTCTACTTCGTCGCCCGTCTCCTCCCCGTCTTCCAGGCCTCCACGGCCGCGATGACCGTCCTCGCCGTCATGGCCGCCGTCACCATGGCCGGTTCGGCGCTCGCCGCGCTCGCCCAGGACGACATCAAACGCGTCCTCGCCTACTCGACGATCGGCCAGCTCGGCTACATGACCGGCGCCCTCGCCGTCGGCGCCCCCGGTGCCGCCGTCTTCCACCTCCTGTCCCACGGCGCCTTCAAGGCGCTGCTGTTCCTCGCCGCCGGTGCGGTCATCCACGCCGCCGGCACCAACTCGCTGGCCGCCATGTCCCGCATGGGCGACCTGCGCGACCGCGTCCCGGACGCCTTCTGGACGATGACCGTGGCGCTCCTCGCGCTCGCCGCGATCCCGCCCTTCAGCGGCTTCTTCTCCAAGGAGTCCGTCCTCGCCGCCGCCGAGCACGTCGCCACCGGCCACACCGACCACGCGCCCGGCGCGGCCGGCTGGATCGTCCTCGTCGCCGGCCTCCTCACCGCCCTGCTGACCGGCGCGTACGCCATGCGGCTGTGGCTGCTGGCCTTCCGCGGCCGCGGCGCCGGGGCCCCCGGCCACGGCAGGCAGCCCGTGGCCATGAACGCCGTGCTCTGGGTGCTCGCCGTGCCCTCCCTCGCCTTCGGCGGCCTCGCCTTCCGCGTGCTGCCCGACTGGTTCGGCGGCGCCTCCCTGGCCCCGACCCTGACCACCTCCGTCCTCGGCACCGGCCTGGCCCTGGCCGGAGTCGTCGTCGTATACGGCGCGTGGCGGCACACCACCGTCCTCGTCGCCCGCACCCCGCTCGGTGCCGTCGCGGCGCACCCCGAGGCCGACGCCGGGCTCGTCGAGGCGGAGGCCATCGCCACCCACCGGCCCGCGTACGGCGACATCGCCTACGCCGCCGACCCGGCCGACCCCGCCCGGCTGCTCCTCGGCCCGCTGCACCGCCACGCGGCCACCGGCTTCCACCTGGACGCCGTGTACCGGACCCTGTTCGTCCGCCCGGTGACGGCCGGGGCGAGCCTCGTCCGGTTCCTCGACCGCGAGGTCGTCGAGACCTACGTACGCGGTGCCGGGGCCGCACCCCGGCTGCTCGGGGCCGTCGTACGGCGCGCCCAGACCGGCAATGTGCAGACCTATGTGAGCGCGCTGCTCGCCGGCACCGTCGTCCTGGCGGTCGCCGTCGTCCTCGTCGCCACGGGAGCGTGAGCAGGCGTGATCGGTATCAGCGAGTCCGTGATGCAGTTTCTTCTGGCGTTCGTCGTCGTCGGCCCGCTCCTGGGAGCGCTCGCCGCCCTCCTGCCCTCCCGCCCGTCACCCGGCCGCCACCCCTCAAGGAGCCGCTTCGCGGCGCCCCTCCTGGTCACCGGACTGAAGGGGAAGTCACCCGAGCAGGCCGTGCTCCGGCACGGCGTGACCGTCACCGGCGTCGTCCTGGCCGCCGCGATCGTCCTCGCGCTCGGCTTCGACCACGCCCACCCGTCGAAGATGCAGGCCACGACCGACATCAGCTGGATCCCCGCACTCCACGTGCGCATCCACCTCGGCATCGACGGCATCTCCCTCCCCCTGCTGGTCCTGACCGCGCTGCTGACCTTCCTCTGCGCGCTCCACAGCTACTTCAAGCCGCCCGTGGGCCCGGCCCCCAAGGCCTTCGTCGCGCTGCTGCTCCTGCTCGAGTCCGGCACGCTCGCGACCTTCGCCGTCCTCGACCTCGTGCTCTTCTTCCTCGCCTTCGAGACGGTGCTCGTCCCGATGTACTTCCTCATCGCCCGCTGGGGCGGCGAGGGCCGCCGGGCCGCCGCCTGGCGGTTCATCCTCTACACCCTCCTCGGCTCGGTCGTCATGCTGCTCGGCCTGCTCCTGATCGGGATCAAGGCGGGCACGTTCGACATGGTGGCACTCGCCACTGACAACGGCCGGTCACTGACCGCATCCGTGCAGGTCATCGCCGTATTGGCGATCGGGATCGGGCTCGCGGTCAAGACCCCGATGTGGCCGCTGCACAGCTGGCTCCCGGACGCCCACACCGCCGCCCCGACCGTGGGCTCGGTCCTGCTGGCGGGCGTCCTGCTGAAGATGGGTACGTACGGGTTCGTCCGGATCCTGCTGCCGGTCGCACCGCACGGCTTCCACACCTTCGCGCCCTACCTGGCCGCTTTCGCCGTCGCCGGGATCGTCTACGGCTCCCTGGCCTGCCTGGCCCTGGCCAAGCAGGGCGCGAAGGGCGACCTGAAACGTCTCATCGCCTACTCCTCCGTCGGCCACATGGGCTTCGTCCTGCTCGGTATCGCCACGATGACCCCGACCGGCGTGAACGGCGCACTCTTCGCCAACATCGCCCACGGCCTCATCACCGGCCTGCTGTTCTTCCTGGTCGGCGGCATCAAGGACCGCACCGGCACCACCGACCTCGACAACCTCGCCGAGAGCACCGGAGCCGCCCTCTACGGCAGGGCGCCGCGCCTGGGCGGACTGATCGCCTTCGGCGCGGTCGCCTCGCTCGGCCTGCCGGGCCTGGCCGGGTTCTGGGGCGAGATGCTCGCCCTGCTCGGCTCCTTCGACCCCGCCGCCGGACTGAGCCGCCCCGCCTTCCTCACCTTCATGGCGATCGGCGCGTTCGGCACCCTGCTGACGGCCGCGTACATGCTCGTCGTGGTCCGCCGCGTGTGCATGGGGGCCCTGCCACAGGAGACCCCGAAGCTCGCCGACGTACACGGGTTCGAGTTCGCGGCCTGGACGCCGCTCGTCGCCCTCACCGTCCTCGCCGGGCTCTGGCCGAAAGCCCTCCTGGGCCTCACCGACCCGGCCGTGCAGCAGCTCCTCGCAGGAGGCACCCGATGAGCGCCCTGGCCCAGCCGCTGGCCGCCTCCGCCGTCCAGTCCGTCGACTGGCTCGCCATCGCGCCCCCCACCCTCACCGCGGTGACCGCCCTCGTCGTGCTCGTCGCCGACCTCTTCGTGCCCGCCGCGCGCAAACCCGTCCTCGGCTGGGTGTCGGTCACGGGCCTCGCTGCCTCCGCGCTGCTCCTGCTGCCCCTCCTGGACGGCGACCGCAGCACCTTCTGCCGGCCGGGAGGCGCCGGCGTCTGCAGCTACACCGCCGACCACTTCGCGCTCGTCATCCAGTTCCTCGTCCTGGGCGGAGCGCTGCTCGCGGCACTGCTGTCCGTCACCGCGCTCAAGGACGCGCGCGGAGGCCTCCCCGAAGGGGAGTACTGGTTCCTGCTGCTGTCCTCCGCCGCCGGAGCCGCCCTCCTGCCCGCCTCCCGCGACCTGGCCACCCTGATCGTCGCCCTGGAGGTCGCCTCCCTGCCCGCCTTCGCGCTCGTCGGCCTCAGGCACGGCGACCGGAAGTCCTCCGACGCGGCCCTGAAGTTCTTCCTGTCGTCGGTCACCGCCACCGCCGTCAGCCTCCTCGGCGTCAGTTTCGTCTACGCCACCACCGGCACCCTCTACCTCACCCAGGTGGCCGACCGCCTCCCGCACGTCGACGCGCAGTTCCACATCCTCGCCCAGACCGGCGTCGTCCTCACCCTGATCGGCTTCGCCTTCAAGCTGGCCGCCGCCCCCTTCCACTTCTGGGTCCCCGACACCTACGTGGGCGCCCCGCTGCCGATCGCCGCCTACCTGTCCGTCGTCGGCAAGGCCGTCGGCTTCACCGGCCTGATCCTCACCGCCGTCGTCGCGTTCCCCTCCTACGCCGACGTCTGGGGCCCGGCCCTCGCCGTGCTGGCCGCGCTCACCATGACCGTCGGCAACGTCGGCGCCCTGCGCCAGCAGGCCACGCGCGCGTACAGCGCGGTACGGCTGCTCGCCTGGTCCTCCGTCGGGCAGGCGGGCTACCTCCTGGTGCCGATCGCCGCGGCCGGTCACGCCAAGGACGCGCAGAAGGCGATCGGGTCCACCGTCGCCTACGCCCTCATGTACGCCGCCGTGAACCTCGGCGCGTTCGCCGTGGCCGCGCTCGTGGGCCGCACCCGGACCCGCAACCGCCTCACCGACTACCGCGGCCTGTACGCCACCAACCCGGTGACCGCCCTGCTCCTGGCCTTCTTCCTGCTGTGCCTCGCCGGGCTGCCGCCGGGGATCATCGGCCTCTTCGCGAAGGTCACGGTCTTCGCCGCGGCCGTCGACGCCGGACTCGGCTGGCTCGCCGTCGTCATGGCCGTCAACGTCGTCATCGCCCTGTACTACTACCTCCAGTGGGCGGCCCTGCTGTTCCGCGCCCCCGAAGGCGCGACCGCGCGCCACCGCGTCCCGGCGCCCCTCACCGCCGCGATCACCCTGACCGGCCTCATCGGCATCGCCCTGTCCGGAGCGCCCCAGCTGGTGCTGCGCTTCGCGAGCGGCGGTCTCTTCTGAGTCACCCGGACGGCCCGCCCCTGTCCGCACGCGCCAGGGAACCCAGGGCCTTCGCCTGGCGTTGACCAGTACGGAAGGGTCCACTGGATGTGACACCACGACACCGGTGGACCGAACAGGAGCAAGCGAAGGGTTCCCCTGCCGCACCACTTGGAGGGCGTACCGTGCACCGCCGGCACAACGGGCTCAGGACCGCAGTACTCCTCGGGGGACTGTCCGCACTCATCATCGTCATCGGCAGTTTCTTCGGCCGCACCGGCCTCGTCGTCGCGGTCCTCATCGCCATCGGCACCAACGCGTACGCGTACTGGAACAGCGACAAGATGGCCCTGCGCGCCATGCGCGCGCGCCCGGTCAGCGAGTTCGAGGCCCCGGCCCTGTACCGCATGGTTCGCGACCTCTCCACCCAGGCCCGGCAGCCGATGCCCCGCCTGTACATCTCCCCGACGGAGGCGCCCAACGCCTTCGCGACCGGCCGCAACCCGCGCAACGCCGCCGTGTGCTGCACGGAAGGCATCCTGCGCATCCTGGACGAGCGTGAACTGCGCGGCGTCATCGGCCACGAGCTGAGCCACGTCTACAACCGCGACATCCTGATCTCCTCCGTCGCCGGAGCCCTCGCCTCCGTGATCATGTTCCTGGTCAACTTCGCCTGGCTGATCCCGGTCGGCCGCTCCGACGACGACGAGGGCCCCGGCATCTTCGGCATGCTCCTGATCATGATCCTCGGCCCGCTCGCGGCCAGCCTCATCCAGCTCGCCATCAGCCGCTCCCGCGAGTACGAGGCCGACGCGTCGGGCGCCCGCCTCACCGGCGACCCGCTCGCCCTCGCCGGCGCCCTGCGCAAGCTGGAGGCGGGCACCCAGCAGCTCCCGCTGCCCCCGGAGCCCCGGATCGAGACCGCGAGCCACATGATGATCGCGAACCCCTTCCGTCCGGGCCAGGGACTGTCGAAGATGTTCTCGACACACCCGCCCATGGCGGAGCGCATCGCCCGACTCGAGCAGATGGCAGGTCGCCAACAGTGAAGACAATCCTGAACGTCATCTGGCTGGTCCTGAGCGGCTTCTGGCTGTTCCTCGGCTATCTCTTCGCCGGCGCGCTCCTGTGCATCACCGTGATCGGCATCCCGTTCGGCATAGCGGCGTTCCGCATCGGCGTCTACGCCCTGTGGCCCTTCGGGTACACCACGGTCGAGCGCCGCGACGCGGGCGCCCCGTCCTGCATCGGCAACGTGCTGTGGCTCGTCCTGGCCGGCTGGTGGCTGGCGCTCGCCCACATCGTGACGGGGGTCATGCTCTGCGTCACGATCATCGGCATCCCGTTCGGCGTCGCCAACTTCAAGCTCATCCCGGTCTCGCTGCTCCCGCTGGGCCGCGAGATCGTCCGCACGGACGAGCCCTTCGCGACGCGCTGAGACGACGAGCGTCACGCCTGCGGACCCGGGCGGCCGGCGCAAACCGCAACGAGCGGGCGCGGCGTCTTCCCTGTGACACGGCGAACAGGCGTACGGCACGAGCGAAGGGTGGGCGCCGCTCCCGGTGCCCACCCTTGCGTCTGCTCCGCCGGCTCGTCCGCCGGGCCTACCGGTAGTTGACGAACTGCAGTGCGAAGTCGAAGTCCTGGCCCTTGAGCAGCGCGATCACGGCCTGCAGGTCGTCCCGGCTCTTGGAGCTGACCCGCAGCTCGTCGCCCTGGACCTGGGCCTTGACGCCCTTGGGGCCCTCGTCACGGATGAGCTTGGCCACCTTCTTCGCGTTCTCCTGGGAGATGCCCTCCTCGATGGACGCGAAGAGCTTGTACTCCTTGCCGGACAGCTGCGGCTCGCCCGCGTCCAGGGCCTTCAGCGAGATGCCGCGCTTGATCAGCTTGGACTGGAAGACGTCGAGGACCGCCTTCACCCGCTCCTCGGAGTCGGCCTCCATGAGGATCTTCTCTCCGGACCACGAGATCGAAGCGCCCACGCCCTTGAAGTCGTAGCGCTGCGAGATCTCCTTGGCGGCCTGGTTGAGGGCGTTGTCGACCTCCTGCCGCTCGACCTTCGAGACGATGTCGAAACTGGAGTCGGCCATGTCCTGTGGCTCCTTGTATCGGGGTGTGTCGGAGTGCGTTTCGCTGCGTGCCGGCGGGTGTGGGGGACACCGCCGGGCCCGGCCGTGGGGTCCGGGTCCGCATCCGCCCCAGCCTAGTCACCTCCCGCCCCCGCGACGCCGATCAATCGGGTGGCGAAGCACCCCTGTGCATCGGGTATTGTTTACGTCGTTGCCGGAGAGCACCGCCGAAAGGCTGTTCGAACCGCAGCAAACCCCGGCGGTGTGCCCGAGCGGCCAAAGGGAGCAGACTGTAAATCTGCCGGCTCAGCCTTCCCAGGTTCGAATCCTGGCGCCGCCACACTGGGGAAAACCCCCTCCGACCAGCCTTTACGGCAGGTGGGAGGGGGTCTCTTCGTTGTGGGCCCGTGGCGCGGGGCGCGCTCCCGTACTGTTTCCGGGTGACGTGACTCACCCTGCCCGCCGCAGGGGGCGTCCGCCTCTCGGCTGACCGGTCGCTGTCGGTGCCCCGGTGCACACTGGGCCCATGTCCTCGCGCCGCAGAGCCTGCCCCGTGTGCCGTCGTGAGATCGCTGTCGTCGCCGGGCGCATCGCGCGGCACGACCCGCCCGGAGCACGCGACACCGGGGAGCTGACGTCCTGCCCCGGCTCGCGCCGCCCCGTGCAACTCGGGGCGGCACAACCGTCCTTGGACGGGTACACCGTCCCCGAGTTCCCCGGCCAGCTCAGTCTGTTCTGAGCGGCGCTCAGTTGCCCGCGACCGACTTCACCGCGACCGACACCGGTGTCGACCCGCCGACCAGTTCCAGGGTCAGCCCGGCCGTGGCCGGCGTGTCGACCAGTTCGGCCAGGACGGTGGCGACGTCGTCGCGTGACACCGACCCCCGACCGGTGTGCGCCTCCAGCCGCACCTGGCCCGTGCCGGGCTCGTCCGTCAGCGAACCGGGGCGCAGGATCGTCCAGTCGAGTCCGTCCTGGGCGCGGACGTGGTCGTCGGCCTCGCCCTTGGCACGCAGGTAGACGTCGAAGACCTCGTCACCCTCGTGGCGCGCGTCCGCACCCATCGAGGACACGACCACATGACGCCGTACGCCCGCCCGCACCGCCGCGTCGGCGAACAGCACCGCCGCACCCTTGTCCACCGTGTCCTTGCGGGCCGCGCCGCTGCCCGGACCCGCGCCCGCCGCGAACACCGCGGCGTCCGCGCCCCTCAACCGCTCCGCCACCTCCTCGGCCGAGGCCGACTCCAGGTCCAGCACGACGGGTTCGGCGCCGGCCGCCCGCAGGTCGCCGGCCTGCTCGGCGCGGCGGACGATACCCGCCACCTCGTCCCCGCGCGCGGCGAGAATCCGCTCCAGCCGCAGCGCGATCTGACCATGACCACCAGCGATGACAATGCGCATGTCTCCGACCGTACGCCCGGACGGCCGCATCCGCCGCACGACTTCGGCCCCCGCCGGGCCCCGCACGGCGCGCGGATGCCCCCGGTCCCGGCACACTCGCAGCCTCCGTCCCGGCACGTCGGCGGCCTCCGTCCCGGCACGCTCGCGACTCCGTCCCGGCACGCTCGCGGCTCCGTCCCGGCACGCTCGCGGCTCCGTCCCGGCACGCTCGCGGCTCCGCCCCGGCACGTACGTGACACCTCCACCGGCGCACAAATGAACCCCGCCCCAGCGCGCGCGTGAACCCTGCCCCAGCGCGCGCATGAACCCCGCCCCAGCGCGCGCATGGCTACGTCTCGGCGCGCACGTCACCCCTCAGCCCGGCCGCGAAGGCGCCCCCACGCGCGCCCGCGGCCCGGCCCCTCCCGGCCCCAGGACCCGCGCCCCTCACGACAGCTCCCCCCGCCCCTGCCGCGGCAGCCCCAGCTCCACCGACGCCGCCGAGTCGCAGAACTCCCGTACCGCGCTGGTACGCGCCACCACGCGCCCCCGGTGCACCACGATGCGGCTGTACGCCAGCGACAGCGCCCCCGCGAGCCGGTCGCCGCGCACCGCGAGGAGTTCCGCCGGGAAACCGGCCTCCACCCGTACCTCGGGCAGGCCGAGCACCGCGCGGGCCGAGGCGCTCACCATCTCGTAGGCCTCCTCGGGGCGCAGTCCGTACCGGGAGGCCAGCAGATAGGCCGCCTCCAGCGGGTCCCCGCGGCCGACCGGGTTCGACACGTCCCGCAGGGCACCGCTGCCCGCGGCCACCCGCACCCCGGCCGCCCGCAGCAGCCGTACCGGAGCCGTCCCGGGGCCCTCGGCGCCCGCGCAGCCGCCCTGCGGCAGGCACACCACCGTCACGCCCGCCGCGGCCAGCTGGTCCGCGGTGCGGGCCGCCGCCTCGGCGGGCAGCCGGGCCAGGCCGCCGCAGGGACTCAGCGTCACCCCGGGGCGCAGCCCGCCCGTCATCACCGCGATCCGGGCGAGGCGGGCCGGGTCGGTGCCGTCGGTGTGCAGGTCGACGGGGCAGCCGTGCTCGGAGGCCACCTCCAGGACGGCCTCCACGTACCCGGTGGGATCGGGGTCCACGTCCGGACAGCCGCCGACGACGCACGCGCCCATCTTCACCGCGTCCCGCAGCACCGCCAGGCCGTCCGCGCCGGCCATGCCCGTCAGCACGCGCGGCACCGCCACCGTCGTCAGCTCGGCGAGCCCGCGCAGCGCCCGCCGGGCCCGCAGCACCGCCGTCAGGGCGCCCAGGCCCTGCACGTCGCCCACGCGCACGTGCGCGCGCAGGGCGGTCGCCCCGTGCCCGAGCTGGAGCAGCGCCGCCTCGGTGGCCCGGCGCTGGACGTCCTCGGGGTCGTAGGAGACCGGTCCGTCGGTGTCGGCGGTCAGGGCCGTGTCCGCGTGGGCGTGGGGCTCGGCCGGAGCCGGCAGGAGCAGGTACCCGCTGAGGTCGACCCGCGCCCCGCCCTCCCCTGTCCTCTCGTCCCGTACCCGGCCGTCCCGCGTTCCGCCGCCGCGCCGGCCGTCCGCGCCGCCTTCACCTTCCCGCGCCCCACCTGCACGGGCGGGCCCGGCGGGGTGGGACGGGCCGGCGGCCGGGCCGAGGCTGCCGGCCGTGCCCACCGCCTCGATGCGTCCGCCGGACAGCCGCACGTCCACGGTCCGGCCGTCGGTGAGCCGCGCCCCGCACAGCAGCAGGGTGTCCGGGTCCGGCTGTCCGGAGGGTCCCGGTGAGGAGGACGAACGGGGCGGCTGTGGCTGACCGGGGGGCATCGCACTCCAGGTACGACAGGTGAACGGGGGACAGGGGACGCGCGGTGCGGGCACGGGTGCGCGCAAGATCACGCAGAGTGCGTCGAGCCTAGGGTGACGGCCCGCCGGGAAGCGGGAGGAGCGCAATAGTCGTACCGGTGTGGCCGCACCGCCGAGGGGCCGCGCGGCGCGGCGGCGGGGCCCGCGGAACGGATTTGGGCGAACGGCGGCGGACCGTGTAATGTCTTCATCGCTCGCCCCAATAGCTCAGTCGGCAGAGCGTCTCCATGGTAAGGAGAAGGTCAACGGTTCGATTCCGTTTTGGGGCTCTGGTGTGAGAGGTTCCCGTCGCGAGGCGGGGGCTGATCTCATCAAAGCGGTGTAGCTCAGTCGGTAGAGCAAGCGGCTCATAATCGCTGTGTCACCGGTTCAAGTCCGGTCACCGCTACTGACAGTAGCCGATTGCGGGGTCGGTCCTTCGATCGGCTACTCTTTCTTGCGTTGAATCAGTCCATCCGTTCGTCTTAGGAGCACTCACGTGGCTGCCACCGACGTCCGCCCGAAGATCACGCTGGCCTGCGTGGAGTGCAAGGAGCGGAACTACATCACCAAGAAGAACCGGCGTAACAACCCGGATCGTCTTGAGATGAAGAAGCACTGCCCGCGTTGCAACGCGCACACCGCGCACCGCGAAACGCGATAAAACAGGCTCATACGTGAGGCCGCCCCCGCACCATGGGGGCGGCCTCCCGTTGTTTCACCGGCTTGCCTCGTTTCACCAGCTCTCCCTGTTCCACCAGCTCTCCCTGTTCCACCGGCTCCCGCTGTTCCGCCGGCTCCCCTTGTCTCACCGGTTCCATCCGCACGACCGCAGCTGACACCAGGAGGTACCGAGCCCATGGCGCTCGACCCGTCCTTCGTGGGCCGTTCCTATCCGCCCACCGCCCCCTACGAGGTGGGCCGGGAGAAGATCCGTGAGTTCGCCCGGGCGGTGGGCGACGCCAACCCGGCGTACACGGACCCGGAGGCCGCCCGGGCGCTCGGCCACCCCGACGTGATCGCGCCCCCGACCTTCGTGTTCGTGATCACCTACCAGGCCGCCGGCGAGGTCGTCCAGGACCCGCGGCTCGGCCTCGACTACACCCGCGTGGTGCACGGCGACCAGAAGTTCGCCTACACGCGGCCCGTGCGCGCCGGCGACCGCCTGACCGTCACCTCGACCATCGAGGCGGTCAAGACCATGGCCGGAAGCGACATCCTGGACATCCGCGGCGAGGTGCACGACGCGGCGGGCGAGCACGTGGTGACCGCCTGGATGAAGCTGGTGGCCCGTGCGGCCGAGGAGGCGTGAGGAACCGATGACGGCGAAGATCTCCTACGACGACGTCGAGACCGGCACCGAACTGCCGGGCCGCACCTTCCCCGTGACCCGCACCACCCTGGTCCAGTACGCGGGTGCCTCCGGGGACTTCAACCCGATCCACTGGAACGAGAAGTTCGCCAAGGAGGTCGGACTGCCGGACGTCATCGCGCACGGCATGTTCACCATGGCCGAAGCGGTCCGCGTCGTCACCGACTGGGTCGGCGACCCCGGTGCCGTCGTGTCGTACGGCGTCCGCTTCACCAAGCCCGTCGTCGTCCCGAACGACGACAAGGGCGCCCTGATCGAGGTCGTCGGCAAGGTCGGCGCCAAGCTCGACGACCGCACCGTGCGGGTCGACCTGACCGCGACGTGCGGCGGCCAGAAGGTCCTCGGCAGGTCCCAGGCGGTCGTACGACTGGCCTGACGCCCGCGGCCGCGGGGCGGCGCTGTCGGTGGGGCCCCGTAGTCTTGGGCGCGTGCAGGAACTCCACGACGCGCCCCTCGCCCCGCTGACCACCTTCCGGCTGGGCGGTCCCGCGACCCGGCTGATCACCGCGACCACCGACGCGGAGGTGATCGACGCCGTCCGCGAGGCCGACGCCGCCGGCACACCGCTGCTGGTCATCGGCGGCGGCTCCAACCTGGTGATCGGCGACAAGGGCTTCGACGGCACCGCCCTGCACATCGCCACGCGCGGCTTCGACCTCGTCGGCACGACGCTGGAGCTGGCCGCCGGCGAGGTGTGGAGCGACGCCGTCGCCCGCACCGTCGAGGCCGGACTCGCGGGCATCGAGTGCCTCTCCGGCATCCCGGGCTCCGCGGGCGCCACACCCATCCAGAACGTCGGGGCGTACGGCCAGGAGGTCTCCGCCACCATCACCGAGGTCGTCGCCTACGACCGCACGGCCGGTGAGACGGTGACCCTGACCAACGACGAGTGCGCCTTCTCCTACCGGCACAGCCGCTTCAAGGACCACCCCGGCCGGTACGTGGTCCTGCGGGTCCGCTTCGCACTGGAGGACGCGGGCGGGCTGTCGGCGCCCCTCAGGTACGCCGAGACGGCCCGCGTCCTGGGCGTGTCCGCCGGAGACCGCGTACCGCTGGCCACCGCCCGCGATACCGTGCTCAAGCTGCGCGCCGGGAAGGGCATGGTGCTGGACCCCGAGGACCACGACACCTGGTCGGCCGGGTCCTTCTTCACCAACCCGATCCTCACGGACGCCGAGTTCGACGCGTTCCGCGCGCGGGTGCGGGAGCGCCTGGGCGAGGGCGCCGAGCCGCCCGCCTACCCGGCGGGGGAGGGCCGCACCAAGACCTCCGCGGCCTGGCTGATCGACAAGTCCGGCTTCACCAAGGGCTACGGCACCGGTCCGGCCCGCATCTCGGGCAAGCACACGCTCGCCCTCACCAACCGCGGCGGCGCGACCACGGAGGACCTGCTGGCCCTGGCCCGCGAGGTGGTGGACGGAGTCCGCGAGGCCTTCGGCATCACGCTGGTGAACGAGCCGGTGACGGTGGGCGTGAGCCTCTAGCAGCACGGGCCCGGCAGCCGCACCGGCTCAGCCGGCCCCTCCCACCCCCCTGCTCCACCGCTTGCTCCACCGTTGCGGTGGCCGGGACCCGCACAGAGATCGCATAGGGTCGGTTCCCGTCCGACAGGGAGAGGGGAAGAACCATGCGGGGCGTACGAGGCCTGCGAGGCAGCCGGGGCATCGCGATCGCGGTCACGGCCGTACTGGTGGGCGCGCTCGCCACGGGGTGCGACAAGGGGGCCGACGACGCCGAGGGCGCCGGCGGGGACGGCGGCGACGGGAAGCCCGCCGCCGCGGCCACCGGGACGGCGGCGGTCACCGAGTCGCTCGCGCCCGACGGCACCACCGTCCGCATCGGGTCCCCGCAGGCGAAGACCGTCGTCCACGTCTACGAGGACATGCGCTGCCCGGTCTGCAAGAAGTTCGAGACCGAGGGCGGCGGCGAGGCCCTGCGCGACCTGGTCCGCTCCGGCGAGGTCCGGGCGGAGTACACCCTCGCCTCCTTCCTCGACGGCCGCGGCGGCCAGGGCTCCAAGAAGGCCGCGAACGCCCTGCGGGCCGCCCTGGACGCGGGGAGGTTCGCCGAGTTCCACGACCTCCTCTTCGCCCACCAGCCCGAGGAGAGCGTCGACGGCTACACCGACGCGTTCCTGCTGGACATGGCCTCCCGCGTGAAGGGCCTGCGCGGCCAGAAGTTCGACGCGGCGGTCAAGGGGATGACCTACCGCGGCTTCGTGACCGCCTCCGAGCGTGCCTTCGACACCTCCGGGGCGACCGGCACGCCCACCGTCAAGGTCAACGGCAAGACGGTCCCCCAGTCGATGAGCGGCGCACTCTTCGACAAGTCATCGCTGCCCATGGTGATCGGCGCCCTGTCCCAGTCCTGACCCGTGGTCCCGACTCGTCGTCCTGACTCGTCGTCCTGACTCGTCGTCCTGACCCGTCTCCCGCCGCCCTTCCCCACTGCGCCCACCGCGCCCACCGCGCCCGCAGCCCGCCTCAGGCGGCCAGCCAGTCGTCCACCCCCGACAGCAGCTTGGCCCGGACGTCCTCCGGAGCGGCCGAGCCGCGAATGGACTGGCGGGCCAGTTCGGCCAGTTCGGCGTCGGTGAAGGCGTGGTGGCGGCGGGCGATGTCGTACTGGGCAGCCAGGCGGGACCCGAAGAGCAGCGGGTCGTCGGCGCCGAGGGCCATCGGGACACCGGCGTCGTACAGCGTCCGCAGCGGGACGTCACCCGCCTTCTCGTACACCCCGAGCGCCACGTTGGAGGCCGGGCAGACCTCGCAGGTCACGCCCCGCTCGGCGAGGCGCCGCAGCAGTCGCGGGTCGTCGGCCGCCCGCACTCCGTGGCCGACCCGGTGGGCGTGCAGGTCGTCCAGGCAGTCGCGGACGGAGGACGGGCCCGCCAGCTCGCCGCCGTGCGGGGCCGCGAACAGGCCGCCCTCGCGCGCGATCGCGAACGCCCGGTCGAAGTCCCGCGCCATGCCCCGGCGCTCGTCGTTGGACAGGCCGAAGCCGACCACGCCCCGGTCGCGGTAGCGCACGGCCAGCCGGGCCAGTGTGCGGGCGTCCAGGGGGTGCTTCATGCGGTTGGCCGCCACCAGGACCCGCATCCCCAGGCCCGTCTCGCGCGAGGCCGCGTCCACCGCGTCCAGGATGATCTCCAGCGCCGGGATCAGCCCGCCCAGCCGCGGGGCGTACGAGGTCGGGTCGACCTGGATCTCCAGCCAGCCCGAGCCGTCCCTGACGTCCTCCTCGGCGGCCTCGCGCACCAGCCGCTGGATGTCCTCGGGCTCACGCAGGCAGGAACGCGCCGCGTCGTACAGCCGCTGGAAGCGGAACCAGCCCCGCTCGTCCGTCGCGCGCAGCCTCGGCGGCTCCCCGCTGAACAGGGCGTCCGTCAGCGCGTCGGGCAGCCGTACGCCGTACTTGTCGGCCAGGTCCAGCAGGGTCGCGGGCCGCATCGACCCGGTGAAGTGCAGGTGCAGATGGGCCTTCGGCAGCTGAGAGACATCACGTACACGCTCCATCGGACGATCCTGCCGCACCCGTCCCGGGAACCGGAAGCCGTTTCCCCGTTCGTGGGCTTGCTCGCACAGACGAACGGGACGGCCGGCCCCGGAGAACCGGAGCCGGCCGTCCCGTCGCGGAAGCGGACGTCAGTCCCGCGCCTCCGCCAGCAGCTTCTGCATCCGGCTCACGCCCTCCACCAGGTCCTCGTCACCGAGGGCGTAGGACAGCCGCAGGTAGCCGGGGGTGCCGAAGGCCTCGCCGGGCACGACCGCGACCTCGGCCTCCTCCAGGATGAGCGCGGCCAGCTCGACGGAGTTCTGCGGGCGCCTGCCGCGGATCTCCTTGCCGAGCAGCGCCTTCACCGACGGGTAGGCGTAGAACGCGCCCTCCGGCTCCGGGCAGAGCACGCCGTCGATCTCGTTGAGCATCCGCACGATGGTCCTGCGGCGCCGGTCGAAGGCCTCGCGCATCGTCGCCACGGCCTCCAGGCCGCCGGAGACCGCGGCGAGGGCGGCCACCTGCGCGACGTTCGACACGTTGGACGTGGCGTGCGACTGGAGGTTCGTCGCGGCCTTGACCACGTCCTTGGGGCCGATGACCCAGCCCACCCGCCAGCCGGTCATGGCGTACGTCTTGGCCACACCGTTGACGACGACGCACTTGTCGCGCAGCTCGGGCAGGAGCGCCGGCAGGGAGACGGAGACCGCGTCGCCGTAGACCAGGTGCTCGTAGATCTCGTCGGTGAGCACCCACAGGCCGTGCTCGACGGCCCAGCGGCCGATCGCCTCGGTCTCGGCCTCGGAGTACACCGCGCCGGTCGGGTTGGACGGCGAGACGAAGAGGACGACCTTGGTCTTCTCGGTGCGGGCGGCCTCCAGCTGCTCGACCGTGACGCGGTAGCCGGTGGTCTCGTCGGCGACGACCTCGACGGGGACACCGCCGGCCAGCCGGATCGACTCCGGGTACGTCGTCCAGTACGGCGCCGGCACGATGACCTCGTCGCCCGGGTCGAGGATCGCGGCGAAGGCCTCGTAGATGGCCTGCTTGCCGCCGTTGGTGACCAGGATCTGCGAGACGTCCGGCTCCCAGCCGGAGTCGCGCAGCGTCTTCGCGGCGATCGCGGCCTTCAGCTCGGGCAGACCGCCGGCCGGCGTGTACCGGTGGTACTTCGGGTTCTTGCAGGCCTCGACGGCGGCCTCGACGATGTAGTCCGGGGTCGGGAAGTCGGGCTCACCGGCGCCGAAGCCGATCACCGGACGCCCGGCGGCCTTGAGGGCCTTGGCCTTGGCGTCCACGGCGAGGGTGGCGGACTCGGAGATCGCGCCGATACGCGCGGAGACCCGGCGCTCGGTCGGAGGGGTTGCAGCGCTCATACCGCCCATCGTTCCAGACCCCGCAGAAGGCGGGCACACGGGTTTCACGGAGTGGGCAGGGACGGCGCACCTGCTGGACATCCGTACGGATCCGGTCCCCGGCCAGGTGATCTTCCGGCGGGATTCGCTCCGACGGGCGCCCAGGAGCACTTTCCGTTCGACGACCGGCGCCGGAGCACGTACACTCTCACCTCGTTGGCCTTCAGCAAGCCGCCGCCGCACCTGGTGCACACCGGGCCTACGGGCGGATGCGGTACGTTGGGGGACACACAAAGGGTCGTAGCTCAATTGGTAGAGCACTGGTCTCCAAAACCAGCGGTTGGGGGTTCAAGTCCCTCCGGCCCTGCTACACACACCTTCGCCAGGATGTGTGCGCATGTACGTACAGCAATGCACCGCCGTGCGGCTCGACCGGGCGCGGCACGGCCACGACCCGGAATCAGGTGAGGACGCATGACGGACGCCGTGGGCTCCATCGACACGCCTGATGCCCAGGACGAGGTGGCGGAGTCCCAGAAGAAGCCGCGCAAGGGCGGCAAGCGTGCCAAGAAGGGCCCGCTGAAGCGCCTTGCCCTCTTCTACCGGCAGATCGTAGCCGAGCTCCGCAAGGTCGTCTGGCCCTCACGCAACCAGCTGACGACGTACACCACCGTGGTGATTGTCTTCGTGGCCGTCATGATCGGCCTGGTGACCGTGATTGACTATGGGCTCAACCACGCGGCCAAGTACGTCTTCGGCTGAGCCAAGAGCGAAGGGCGCCGTGGTTACCGGCGCCCCTTTTCGCATGTTCCACCCCTATGTATCCAGGAAGAAGCAGCCACCGTGTCTGACCCGAACCTGAACGACGCCATCGAGCCGACCGAGTCCGTGGATGACGAGCTCGACATCGTCGAGGGTGCGGACGAGGCGGACGAGGCCGAGGCTGCCGACGCCGCCGCGGGCGAGCCGGCCGAGGAGGCCGCCGTCCACGTCGAGGACGAGGACGGCGAGGCCGCCGAAGACTCCGAGGAGTCCGAGGACGAGGCCGCCGAGGGTGAGGACGTCGAGGCCGCCGGGACCGAGGCCGTCGAGGAAGAGCCCGACGTCGACCCGGTCACCAAGCTGCGCGAGGAACTGCGCACGCTCCCCGGCGAGTGGTACGTGATCCACACCTACGCGGGCTACGAGAAGCGCGTGAAGGCCAACCTGGAGCAGCGCGCCGTCTCGCTGAACGTCGAGGACTTCATCTACCAGGCCGAGGTCCCCGAGGAAGAGATCGTCCAGATCAAGAACGGCGAGCGCAAGACCGTCCGGCAGAACAAGCTGCCCGGTTACGTGCTCGTCCGCATGGACCTGACGAACGAGTCCTGGGGCGTCGTCCGCAACACGCCGGGCGTCACCGGCTTCGTCGGCAACGCCTACGACCCCTACCCGCTGTCCCTGGACGAGATCGTGAAGATGCTCGCCCCGGAGGCCGAGGAGAAGGCCGCCCGCGAGGCCGCCGAGGCCGAGGGCAAGCCGGCCCCGCAGCGCAAGGTCGAGGTCCAGGTGCTGGACTTCGAGGTCGGCGACTCGGTCACCGTCACCGACGGCCCCTTCGCGACGCTCCAGGCGACGATCAACGAGATCAACCCGGACTCGAAGAAGGTCAAGGGCCTGGTCGAGATCTTCGGTCGCGAGACCCCGGTCGAGCTGAGCTTCGACCAGATCCAGAAGAACTAGTTCTTTCTGGGCGAACTGCTTCCGCGCAGGTCAGGCGAGCGCTCGGCGACCGCCTGACCTGCTCGGTTTTCAGCCGCGCATCTATACCCGTTATCGTTGTGCGGTATGCCTGCGTCCGGGTGGTCCCCGAGCGCGGGCAGGACCCGAACCGAAAGGACCCGGAGAGCTATGCCTCCCAAGAAGAAGAAGGTCACGGGGCTCATCAAGCTCCAGATCAACGCCGGTGCGGCGAACCCGGCCCCGCCGGTCGGCCCGGCGCTGGGCCAGCACGGCGTCAACATCATGGAGTTCTGCAAGGCCTACAACGCCGCGACCGAGTCGCAGCGCGGCTGGGTCATCCCGGTGGAGATCACGGTCTACGAGGACCGTTCCTTCACCTTCATCACCAAGACTCCGCCGGCCGCCAAGATGATCCTCAAGGCCGCGGGCGTGGAGAAGGGCTCCGGCGAGCCGCACAAGACCAAGGTCGCCAAGATCACTGAGGCGCAGGTCCGCGAGATCGCCCAGACCAAGCTGCCCGACCTCAACGCCAACGACCTGGACGCCGCGTCGAAGATCATCGCCGGCACCGCCCGCTCCATGGGCATCACGGTCGAGGGCTGAACCCCAGCCTCCGTCACATCCTCGTAGAACCGTGGCAGGGCCTGCTCGGCCCGTACCACGACTCCTTTCAGAACCCACAGGAGCAGTTGTGAGCAAGCGCAGCAAGGCTCTCCGCGCTGCGGACGCCAAGGTCGACCGGGAGAAGCTGTACGCCCCGCTCGAGGCCGTCCGTCTCGCCAAGGAGACCTCCACGTCCAAGTTCGACGGCACCGTCGAGGTCGCCTTCCGCCTGGGTGTCGACCCGCGCAAGGCCGACCAGATGGTCCGTGGCACCGTGAACCTCCCGCACGGCACCGGCAAGACCGCCCGGGTCCTGGTCTTCGCGACCGGTGACCGTGCCGAGGCCGCGCGTGCCGCGGGCGCCGACATCGTCGGCGCCGACGAACTGATCGACGAGGTGGCGAAGGGCCGTCTGGACTTCGACGCCGTCGTCGCCACCCCGGACCTCATGGGCAAGGTCGGCCGCCTCGGCCGCGTCCTCGGCCCGCGTGGTCTGATGCCGAACCCGAAGACCGGCACCGTGACCCCGGACACCGCCAAGGCTGTGACCGAGATCAAGGGCGGCAAGATCGAGTTCCGCGTCGACAAGCACTCGAACCTGCACTTCATCATCGGCAAGACGTCGTTCGACGACACGAAGCTGGTGGAGAACTACGGCGCCGCGCTGGAGGAGATCCTCCGTCTGAAGCCGTCCGCCGCCAAGGGCCGCTACATCAAGAAGGCCGCCATCAGCACCACGATCGGCCCCGGCATCCAGCTCGACCCGAACCGCACCCGCAACCTCCTCGTCGAGGAGGACCCGGCCGCGGTCTGAGCCCTTCGGCTCGCACAGGTCGGCGACGAGCCCCGCAACCTTCCGAGGTGCGGGGCTCGTCCCTTTTCCCGGGTCCCCGCACTGGTCCGGGCCCGGTGAACGGTCCGGTCCGCGCGGCCCGAACCGTCCGCCCGTCCGGACGGCTGTCGGTGGCCTGCGCTAGCGTGCCGGGCACAGCAACCGCATAGGGGTGGGGACGAATGAAGAGCACGACCGTGCGCCGTACGACGCTCGCGATCGCGGTGACGGCCGCGCTGGCGGGCGTGGCCGCCTGCGGCTCGGGCAGCGGCTTTGGGGGTTCGGGCAAGGACGGGAAGGCGGCCTCGCGGGCAGGACAGGGCGGCGTCACGCACGTCAGCCCGCTGACGGCCCTGCGCACCGCCGCCGCCTCCACCGACAAGGCGGACTCCGCCCGTGTCGACATGACGGTCAGCATGGGCACGCTGATGTCGATGAAGGGGAGCGGCACCCTCACCTGGGCCCACGGCCTGTCCGGTGCGCTCACGCTCACCTACACCGGCGGCACCGTGGCCGACACGATGCGCGCCACGGGGACCTCGTCGATGCAGGCCCGCTACCTGCCCGACGCCTACTACGCCCGGATGGGCGACAAGTTCGCCGAGCAGGCGGGCGGTGGCAAGCACTGGCTGCGGTACGGCTACGAGGACCTCGCCAAACTCGGCGGCGGCTCCGGCGCGTACCTCAAGGACCAGATGCAGAACAACACGCCGAACCAGTCCGTGAAACTGCTCCTGGCCTCCGGCGACGTGAAGAAGGCCGGCGAGGAGCGGATCGCGGGCGAGCACACCACGCACTACCACGGCACCGTGAAGGTGGCGGACATCGCCGCCCGCAGCAGCCACAGCCTCACCGCCGCCCAGCTCGCCGACATGAAGCGGCAGCTGAGCAGGTCCGGCATCACCACGGACACCGTCGACCTCTGGGTCGACGACCAGAACCTGCTGGTCAAGAAGGTCGAGACGGCCGACACGGCGAACGGCGCCATGACCAGCACCGCCACCTACCGCGACTACGGAGTGAAGGTCTCGGTCGCCGCGCCGCCGAAGAGCGACACGGCGGACTTCAAGGAGCTGATGGCGTCCCAGGGCGCCGGCGCCGGCACGTCCTGAGTCCGGCAACGCCCGATCCGGGTCAAGAAACACCCAAGACCACCAGATCACGGCTCGGATAGGCTCACGTCCCAGCTGTATGAGAACCGTCTGCTCCCTGGGGGGAACCATGGACACCTCTGTACGTACGCCCGCCGCGCCCCGCACGCCCGCGCGCGCCCTCACCGGGCGCAGGGCCCTGACGGCCTCCGTGGCCGCACTGCTCCTCGCCGCGGGCGCGGTGGGCTGTTCGGGAGGGGACTCGAAGGACGCGGGGAAGGGCGGGTCCGCCGCCGAGTCGCCGAGGCTCACGCCGGCGGCGGCCGTCGCCAAGGCGGCCAAGAACTCGCAGGCGATCACCTCCCTGCACTACCGCATGACCGGCCAGGTCCCCGAGCAGGGCCGCGTCAAGGCGGAGGCGCAGATGCAGATGAAGCCCACGGTGGCCATGGACATGAAGATGACGCTGCCCGACCAGGCCTCCGCCGGCTCCGTGGAGATCCGTCTCGTCGACAAGGTCATGTACCTCGACGGCGGTGCCGAGGCGGCCAAGGAGATGGGCGGCAAGAGCTGGCTGAAGTTCGACCTGTCCTCGACGGGTGCGGGCAAGCAGATGGACCAGCTGGGCAGCGGCGCCGCCCAGGCCGACCAGAACCCGGCGACCGAGTCCACCTTCCTCACCGGGGCCAAGGACCTGCACAAGGTCGGCTCCGAGACCGTGGACGGCGTCGCCACCACGCACTACGCGGGCACCGTCGCCCTCTCCGATCTCGGCAAGCCCCAGAAGGGCGAGAGCCCGGAGGCCGCCAAGACCCGTGAGAAGAGCCTGCAGCAGTACAAGCAGATGGGCGTCGACAAGGTCACCATGGACGCCTGGATCGACGGCCAGGACCACACCAAGCAGTTCCGCATGCGCGGCGACGCCACCAAGGGCCCGCTGGACATGACCATCACCTTCCTGGACACGAACAAGCCCGTGAAGGTCACCGCCCCGCCGGCCGGCCAGGTCGCCGACCTGGCCGAGATGATGAAGGGCGGCGGCCAGGGCTGAGCGCGTGCCGCCGCCGGGGCGGATTTGCTCCGCGGCGGCCCGTTCCCGTACTCTCCTACAGAAGCCAAAGACCGCTGGTCGTTGCCGTGCTCTCTCATGAGGGTGCGGTGGCCGAAGGATCCGCTGAAACTGCGGACGACCCGCGCAGGTGACTGTGGAAGTACTCCCGGAGTGCGCATGCCGAGGTATGCGTGCGGTCGGTCGAGTCCGCCCCGAGCGCCTGCGCCGGGGCGTTTCGTTTTCCCCAGTCCTCCTTCGGGTCCGCGCGGTCAGAATCACCCGGAAGGAGGCCGAGGCTCTATGGCGAGGCCCGACAAGGCTGCCGCAGTGGCGGAGTTGACGGAGCAGTTCCGCAACTCCAGCGCTGCCGTGCTGACCGAGTACCGCGGTCTCACCGTGGCGCAGCTCAAGACGCTGCGCCGTTCGCTCGGTGAGAACGCCCAGTACGCCGTGGTGAAGAACACGCTGACCAAGATTGCGGCCAACGAGGCCGGGATCACCACGCTGGACGACCTGTTCAACGGTCCGACGGCTGTCGCCTTCGTCACCGGTGACCCGGTGGAGTCGGCGAAGGGTCTCCGTGACTTCGCCAAGGACAACCCGAATCTCGTCATCAAGGGCGGTGTCCTTGACGGCAAGGCGCTGTCCGCCGACGAGATCAAGAAGCTTGCGGACCTCGAGTCCCGCGAGGTTCTGCTCTCCAAGCTGGCGGGTGCCTTCAAGGGCAAGCAGTCCCAGGCTGCTTCGCTCTTCCAGGCGCTTCCCTCGAAGCTCGTCCGCACCGTGGACGCTCTTCGTGCCAAGCGGGACGAGCAGGGCGGTGCCGAGTAACTCGGCTCGCTTTCTGACCCTGGCCGTCTAGGCGGCACGGGTCGCAGCGGGCCGACGTACGCCCGCCACACCCAGTACATCCGGCACCTGCCGAATCAGTGGAAGGATCGCCCATCATGGCGAAGCTCACCCAGGAAGACCTCCTCGCCCAGTTCGAGGAGATGACCCTCATCGAGCTCTCCGAGTTCGTGAAGGCCTTCGAGGAGAAGTTCGACGTCACCGCCGCCGCTGCCGCGCCGGTCGTCGTCGCCGGTGGTGCCGCTGGTGGCGCCGCCGAGGCCGTCGAGGAGAAGGACGAGTTCGACGTCGTCCTCACCGGTGCCGGCGACAAGAAGATCCAGGTCATCAAGGTCGTGCGCGAGCTGACCTCCCTCGGCCTGAAGGAGGCCAAGGACCTGGTCGACGGTGCGCCGAAGCCGGTCCTGGAGAAGGTCAACAAGGAGGCCGCGGACAAGGCCAAGGAGTCCCTCGAGGGCGCCGGCGCCTCCGTCGAGGTCAAGTGACCCGACGAGTTCCCTGCGGACTCTCCTGCGCGCTGAGCGCAGCCTGATCGGGCTGTAACGCGAACGCACCGAAGAGCGATCATCCATCCGGGTGGTCGCTCTTCGGCGTTCCCGGGGGGTGGCTGTGGCGGCCTTGCACCCGTGACGGGGAGGGGTATGGTGATCTTCGTTCGGCCTCGAGAGGCCCCCGGAGACTGGCCGCGAGTGACGATGGCAGCATCCGGTTCGGGTATAGGGGGCCTTGACGAACCGCACGCAGCGCGCAATTCTCAGGACGCGTCGTCACAACGATCCGAATCCGAGGCATGGATCGACGGCGAAGAGGGCAGTATCAACGTGCGTTGAGGGTGGCAGGCCGTAGGCGGTGACGACAACGAGGGTTCCGGAGAACCGGCACTGGACATCAGTGGGCCAAGTGGCTACACTGACCCTTTGCGCTGCCTGTTAGCTGTCCCCTGCCCGTCACCAGGGGCATGCCCTCGCCCGAGCATCGACGACCGGACCGCACCTGACCTGGCCTCTTGGTCATTTCAGAAGCGTCTGTCCCGGTGCGCGGAAGAGGGGCCGGTACGCGCGTAGTGAGTCCGAGCCCTCGGAAGGACCCCCTCTTGGCCGCCTCGCGCAATGCCTCGACCGCGAATACGAACAATGCTGCCAGCACCGCCCCGCTGCGCATCTCCTTTGCAAAGATCAAGGAGCCCCTCGAGGTTCCGAACCTTCTCGCGCTGCAAACCGAGAGCTTCGACTGGCTGCTCGGCAACGACGCGTGGAAGGCTCGCGTCGAGGCGGCTCTGGAGTCCGGTCAGGACGTCCCCACCAAGTCCGGTCTGGAGGAGATCTTCGAGGAGATCTCCCCGATCGAGGACTTCTCCGGGTCGATGTCGCTGACGTTCCGCGACCACCGCTTCGAGCCCCCGAAGAACAGCATCGACGAGTGCAAGGAGCGCGACTTCACGTACGCCGCCCCGCTCTTCGTCACGGCCGAGTTCACCAACAACGAGACCGGCGAGATCAAGTCCCAGACGGTCTTCATGGGCGACTTCCCGCTCATGACGAACAAGGGCACCTTCGTCATCAACGGCACCGAGCGTGTCGTCGTCTCGCAGCTGGTCCGCTCGCCCGGCGTCTACTTCGACTCGAACATCGACAAGACGTCCGACAAGGACATCTTCTCCGCCAAGATCATCCCGTCCCGGGGTGCCTGGCTGGAGATGGAGATCGACAAGCGCGACATGGTCGGTGTCCGCATCGACCGCAAGCGCAAGCAGTCGGTCACCGTACTGCTGAAGGCGCTCGGCTGGACCAACGAGCAGATCCTCGAGGAGTTCGGCGAGTACGAGTCGATGCGCGCCACCCTGGAGAAGGATCACACCCAGGGCCAGGACGACGCGCTGCTCGACATCTACCGCAAGCTGCGTCCGGGCGAGCCCCCGACGCGCGAGGCCGCGCAGACGCTGCTCGAGAACCTCTACTTCAACCCCAAGCGCTACGACCTCGCCAAGGTCGGCCGCTACAAGGTCAACAAGAAGCTGGGTGCGGACGCTCCGCTGGACGCGGGCATCCTGACCGTCGAGGACATCATCTCGACGATCAAGTACCTGGTGAAGCTGCACGCCGGTGAGACCGAGACCGCCGGGGACAACGGCGGCACGATCGTCGTCGAGACCGACGACATCGACCACTTCGGCAACCGCCGTCTGCGCAGCGTCGGCGAGCTGATCCAGAACCAGGTCCGTACGGGTCTCGCCCGTATGGAGCGCGTCGTGCGCGAGCGCATGACGACCCAGGACGTCGAGGCGATCACGCCGCAGACCCTGATCAACATCCGGCCGGTCGTCGCCTCCATCAAGGAGTTCTTCGGCACCAGCCAGCTGTCGCAGTTCATGGACCAGAACAACCCGCTGTCGGGGCTCACCCACAAGCGCCGCCTGTCGGCGCTCGGCCCCGGTGGTCTCTCCCGTGAGCGGGCCGGCTTCGAGGTCCGTGACGTGCACCCGTCGCACTACGGCCGCATGTGCCCGATCGAGACGCCCGAAGGCCCGAACATCGGTCTGATCGGCTCGCTCGCCTCCTACGGCCGGGTCAACGCGTTCGGTTTCGTCGAGACCCCGTACCGCAAGGTCGTCGACGGCCAGGTCACCGACGAGGTCGACTACCTGACCGCCGACGAGGAGGACCGCTTCGTCATCGCGCAGGCCAACGCCACGCTCGGCGACGACCTGCGGTTCGCCGAGGCGCGCGTCCTGGTGCGCCGCCGCGGCGGCGAGGTCGACTACGTCAGCCCCGAGGACGTCGACTACATGGACGTCTCGCCGCGCCAGATGGTGTCGGTCGCGACCGCCATGATCCCGTTCCTCGAGCACGACGACGCCAACCGCGCCCTCATGGGCGCGAACATGATGCGCCAGGCCGTTCCGCTCATCAAGAGCGAGGCCCCGCTCGTCGGCACCGGCATGGAGTACCGCTCCGCGGTCGACGCCGGCGACGTGGTCAAGGCCGAGAAGGCCGGTGTGGTCCAGGAGGTCTCCGCCGACTACATCACCACCGCCAACGACGACGGCACGTACATCACGTACCGCCTGCACAAGTTCGCCCGCTCCAACCAGGGCACCTCGGTCAACCAGAAGGTCATCGTCAACGAGGGTGACCGCGTCATCGAGGGCCAGGTCCTCGCCGACGGCCCGGCCACCGAGAACGGCGAGATGGCGCTCGGCAAGAACCTGCTGGTCGCGTTCATGCCGTGGGAGGGTCACAACTACGAGGACGCGATCATCCTGTCGCAGCGCCTCGTGCAGGACGACGTCCTCTCCTCGATCCACATCGAGGAGCACGAGGTCGACGCCCGTGACACCAAGCTCGGCCCCGAGGAGATCACCCGGGACATCCCGAACGTCTCCGAGGAGGTCCTCGCCGACCTCGACGAGCGCGGCATCATCCGCATCGGCGCCGAGGTCATCGCCGGCGACATCCTGGTCGGCAAGGTCACGCCCAAGGGCGAGACCGAGCTGACCCCGGAGGAGCGCCTGCTGCGCGCGATCTTCGGCGAGAAGGCCCGTGAGGTCCGCGACACCTCGCTGAAGGTGCCGCACGGCGAGACCGGCAAGGTCATCGGTGTGCGTGTCTTCGACCGCGAGGAGGGCGACGAGCTTCCCCCCGGTGTGAACCAGCTGGTGCGCGTGTACGTCGCGCAGAAGCGCAAGATCACCGACGGTGACAAGCTCGCCGGCCGGCACGGCAACAAGGGCGTCATCTCCAAGATCAACCCGATCGAGGACATGCCGTTCCTTGAGGACGGCACCCCGGTCGACATCATCCTCAACCCGCTGGGTGTCCCGTCCCGAATGAACCCGGGACAGGTCCTGGAGATCCACCTCGGCTGGCTCGCCAGCCGCGGCTGGGACGTCTCCGGCCTCGCGGAGGAGTGGGCGCAGCGCCTCCAGGTGATCGGCGCCGACCAGGTCGACCCCGGCACCAACGTCGCGACCCCCGTCTTCGACGGTGCCCGCGAGGACGAGCTGGCGGGTCTGCTGCAGCACACCATCCCGAACCGGGACGGCGAGCGCATGGTGCTTCCGACCGGCAAGGCGCGGCTGTTCGACGGCCGCAGCGGTGAGCCGTTCCCGGACCCGATCTCGGTCGGCTACATGTACATCCTGAAGCTGCACCACCTGGTCGACGACAAGCTGCACGCCCGCTCGACCGGTCCGTACTCGATGATCACCCAGCAGCCGCTGGGTGGTAAGGCCCAGTTCGGTGGCCAGCGCTTCGGTGAGATGGAGGTGTGGGCGCTGGAGGCTTACGGCGCCGCGTACGCTCTCCAGGAGCTGCTGACCATCAAGTCCGACGACGTCACCGGCCGCGTGAAGGTCTACGAGGCCATCGTCAAGGGCGAGAACATCCCTGAGCCCGGCATCCCCGAGTCCTTCAAGGTGCTCATCAAGGAGATGCAGTCCCTGTGCCTCAACGTGGAGGTGCTGTCCTCGGACGGCATGTCCATCGAGATGCGTGACACCGACGAGGACGTCTTCCGCGCAGCGGAGGAGCTCGGCATCGACCTGTCCCGGCGCGAGCCGAGCAGCGTCGAAGAGGTCTGACGGGAGTCCGGCAGGGGCCTCGCCGATGAGTGAGGCCCCCGCCGACCCCCAGGCCCCCGTTTCAGACCACAGACTTACAACCCTGAGAGGGATTGACGCATAGTGCTCGACGTCAACTTCTTCGATGAGCTCCGGATCGGTCTGGCCACCGCTGACGACATCCGTCAGTGGAGCCACGGCGAGGTCAAGAAGCCCGAGACCATCAACTACCGCACCCTCAAGCCGGAAAAGGACGGGCTCTTCTGCGAGAAGATCTTCGGCCCCACCCGGGACTGGGAGTGCTACTGCGGCAAGTACAAGCGCGTCCGCTTCAAGGGCATCATCTGCGAGCGCTGTGGCGTCGAGGTCACGCGTGCCAAGGTGCGCCGTGAGCGGATGGGCCACATCGAGCTGGCCGCCCCCGTCACCCACATCTGGTACTTCAAGGGCGTCCCGTCGCGCCTGGGCTACCTGCTCGACCTCGCCCCGAAGGACCTGGAGAAGGTCATCTACTTCGCGGCGTACATGATCACGTACGTCGACGAGGAGCGCCGCACCCGCGACCTGCCCTCGCTGGAGGCCCACGTCTCCGTCGAGCGCCAGCAGGTCGAGCAGCGCCGCGACGCCGACCTGGAGGCCCGCGCCAAGAAGCTCGAGACCGACCTGGCCGAGCTGGAGGCCGAGGGCGCCAAGGCCGACGTGCGCCGCAAGGTGCGCGAGGGTGCCGAGCGTGAGATGAAGCAGCTGCGCGACCGCGCGCAGCGCGAGATCGACCGTCTCGACGAGGTGTGGACCCGGTTCAAGAACCTCAAGGTCCAGGACCTGGAGGGCGACGAGCTGCTCTACCGCGAGCTGCGCGACCGCTTCGGCACCTACTTCGACGGTTCGATGGGTGCCGCGGCGCTGCAGAAGCGCCTGGAGTCCTTCGACCTCGACGAGGAGGCCGAGAAGCTCCGCGAGATCATCCGCACCGGCAAGGGCCAGAAGAAGACCCGCGCCCTGAAGCGGCTGAAGGTCGTCTCCGCGTTCCTGCAGACCTCCAACAGCCCCAAGGGCATGGTCCTGGACTGCGTCCCGGTCATCCCGCCGGACCTGCGTCCGATGGTGCAGCTGGACGGTGGCCGCTTCGCGACCTCCGACCTGAACGACCTGTACCGCCGTGTCATCAACCGCAACAACCGCCTGAAGCGGCTTCTCGACCTCGGCGCGCCCGAGATCATCGTGAACAACGAGAAGCGCATGCTCCAGGAGGCCGTCGACGCGCTCTTCGACAACGGCCGCCGCGGCCGTCCGGTCACGGGCCCCGGCAACCGTCCGCTGAAGTCGCTGTCCGACATGCTCAAGGGCAAGCAGGGCCGCTTCCGTCAGAACCTGCTCGGCAAGCGAGTCGACTACTCGGCGCGTTCCGTCATCGTCGTCGGCCCGCAGCTCAAGCTGCACCAGTGCGGTCTGCCGAAGGCCATGGCGCTGGAGCTGTTCAAGCCGTTCGTGATGAAGCGCCTGGTCGACCTGAACCACGCGCAGAACATCAAGAGCGCCAAGCGCATGGTCGAGCGCGGCCGCACCGTCGTGTACGACGTCCTCGAAGAGGTCATCGCGGAGCACCCGGTCCTGCTGAACCGTGCGCCCACGCTGCACCGCCTCGGCATCCAGGCCTTCGAGCCGCAGCTGGTCGAGGGCAAGGCCATCCAGATCCACCCGCTCGTGTGCACCGCGTTCAACGCGGACTTCGACGGTGACCAGATGGCCGTGCACCTGCCGCTGTCCGCGGAGGCGCAGGCCGAGGCCCGCATCCTGATGCTGTCCTCGAACAACATCCTCAAGCCCGCCGACGGCCGTCCGGTGACGATGCCGACCCAGGACATGGTCCTCGGTCTGTTCTTCCTCACCACCGACGGCGAGATGCGCAACGTCAAGGGCGAGGGCCGGTCCTTCGGCTCCGCGGCCGAGGCGATCATGGCGTTCGACGCCGGCGAGCTGTCGCTGCAGTCGAAGGTGGACATCCGCTTCCCGGTGGGCACCATCCCGCCGCGCGGCTGGACCCCGCCGGCGCGCGAGGAGGGCGAGCCGGAGTGGCAGCAGGGTGACACCTTCCGCCTCCAGACGACGCTGGGCCGCGCGCTCTTCAACGAGCTGCTGCCCGAGGACTACCCGTTCGTCGACTACGAGGTCGGCAAGAAGCAGCTCTCCGAGATCGTCAACGACCTCGCCGAGCGCTACCCGAAGGTCATCGTGGCGGCGACGCTCGACAACCTGAAGGCGTCCGGCTTCTTCTGGGCCACCCGTTCCGGCGTCACCGTCGCCATCTCCGACGTCGTCGTCCCCGACGCGAAGAAGGAGATCGTCGCCGGGTACGAGGCCAAGGACGAGAAGGTCCAGAAGCAGTACGAGCGCGGTCTGATCACCAAGGAAGAGCGCACGCAGGAGCTCATCCAGATCTGGACCCAGGCGACCAACGAGGTCGCCGAGGCGATGAACGACAACTTCCCGAAGACCAACCCGATCTTCATGATGGTGAACTCGGGTGCACGAGGCAACATGATGCAGATGCGTCAGATCGCCGGTATGCGTGGTCTGGTGTCGAACGCGAAGAACGAGACGATCCCGCGTCCGATCAAGGCGTCGTTCCGTGAGGGTCTGTCCGTGCTGGAGTACTTCATCTCCACGCACGGTGCCCGTAAGGGTCTGGCGGACACCGCCCTGCGTACCGCCGACTCGGGTTACCTCACCCGTCGTCTGGTGGACGTCTCGCAGGACGTCATCATCCGCGAGGAGGACTGCGGCACCGAGCGCGGCCTCAAGCTGCACATCGCGGAGCGCGGCGCCGACGGCGTGCTGCGCAAGGCGGAGGACGTCGAGACGTCCGTGTACGCGCGCTGCCTCGCCGAGGACATCGTCGTCGACGGCAAGGTGCTGGCCCCGGCCGGTACCGACCTCGGTGACGTGCTCATCGACGAGCTGGTCAAGCACGGCGTCGAGGAGGTCAAGACCCGCTCGGTCCTGACCTGCGAGTCCGCCGTCGGCACGTGCGCGATGTGCTACGGCCGTTCGCTCGCCACCGGCAAGCTGGTCGACATCGGTGAGGCGGTCGGCATCATCGCCGCCCAGTCCATCGGTGAGCCCGGTACCCAGCTGACGATGCGTACCTTCCACACCGGTGGTGTGGCCGGTGACGACATCACCCAGGGTCTGCCCCGTGTCGTCGAGCTCTTCGAGGCCCGTACGCCGAAGGGTGTCGCCCCGATCTCCGAGGCCTCCGGCCGCATCCGGATCGAGGAGACCGAGAAGACCAAGAAGATCGTCGTCACCCCGGACGACGGCAGCGACGAGACGGCGTACCCGATCTCGAAGCGTGCCCGTCTGCTGGTCGGCGAGGGCGACCACGTCGAGGTGGGCCAGAAGCTCACCGTGGGTGCCACCAACCCGCACGACGTGCTGCGCATCCTGGGTCAGCGTGCCGTCCAGGTCCACCTGGTCGGCGAGGTCCAGAAGGTCTACAACTCGCAGGGTGTGTCGATCCACGACAAGCACATCGAGATCATCATCCGGCAGATGCTCCGCCGCGTGACGATCATCGAGTCCGGCGACGCCGAGCTGCTGCCCGGCGAGCTGGTCGAGCGCTCGAAGTTCGAGCACGAGAACCGTCGTGTGGTCCAGGAGGGCGGTCACCCGGCCTCCGGTCGTCCGCAGCTCATGGGTATCACCAAGGCCTCGCTGGCGACGGAATCCTGGCTGTCGGCCGCCTCCTTCCAGGAGACGACCCGAGTCCTGACGGACGCGGCGATCAACGCCAAGTCCGACAGCCTCATCGGCCTCAAGGAGAACGTCATCATCGGTAAGCTCATCCCGGCCGGTACGGGTCTGTCCCGCTACCGCAACATCCGGGTCGAGCCGACCGAGGAGGCCAAGGCCGCGATGTACTCGGCCGTCGGCTACGACGACATCGACTACTCGCCGTTCGGCACGGGCTCCGGCCAGGCCGTTCCGCTGGAGGACTACGACTACGGTCCGTACAACCAGTAAGCGAGCAGCAGCGTGAAGGGTGGCCATCCCGGCGGGGTGGCCGCCCTTCGGCGCGTATGGGGGACGCTCTGAAAGGGGCTGGTGCGGGCCGCTGTGACGCCTGGCGGGCCGCACACGCCCCGCGCACGCCGGTGGGGCTTCCGGCCATCCGGCGGGGGCCCGCGGACGTACTGAAGGCCGTGCAGGTCCCGCCGGACCAGCGGCGGACCACGGCTGCCGAGGCCGGCCGCTCCGGTGCGGCCCGCCCCGGCGCGGCGGGGAAAGGCGCCGCCGCGCCCGTGACGCACCGCATGCGGGAAGTGGCCGAAAGTGGTACGGAACGGGCGCGGGCGGCCGTCCCGCCCATTTGTTTTGACCGCAGCGAATGCGATAGGTACGCTCAGACCTTGTGCCTGGGGTGTGCCCTGGCTCTCGTGCGTGCCTACAACCGCCAGGGAGCCGTCATAGGCCACCGCGATCTGCGCTTGTCTCTGCCTTGCGGCGGAGATCCGCGGGATTCGACACACCCGACCGCGTGGGTCGGCGACGTTCCAGGTTAGCTGTACCCATCGGCACACAGAAACCGGAGAAGTAGTGCCTACGATCCAGCAGCTGGTCCGGAAGGGCCGGCAGGACAAGGTCGAGAAGAACAAGACGCCGGCACTCGAGGGTTCGCCCCAGCGCCGTGGCGTCTGCACGCGTGTGTTCACGACCACCCCGAAGAAGCCGAACTCGGCCCTGCGTAAGGTCGCGCGTGTGCGTCTGACCAGCGGCATCGAGGTCACCGCTTACATTCCGGGTGAGGGACACAACCTGCAGGAGCACTCCATCGTGCTCGTGCGCGGCGGCCGTGTGAAGGACCTGCCGGGTGTTCGCTACAAGATCATCCGCGGTTCGCTCGACACCCAGGGTGTCAAGAACCGCAAGCAGGCCCGCAGCCGTTACGGCGCCAAGAAGGAGAAGTAAGAATGCCTCGTAAGGGCCCCGCCCCGAAGCGCCCGGTCATCATCGACCCGGTCTACGGTTCTCCTCTGGTCACGTCGCTGATCAACAAGGTGCTGCTCAACGGCAAGCGCTCCACCGCCGAGCGCATCGTCTACGGCGCCATGGAGGGTCTGCGTGAGAAGACGGGCAACGACCCGATCATCACGCTGAAGCGCGCGCTGGAGAACATCAAGCCGACCCTCGAGGTCAAGTCCCGCCGTGTCGGTGGTGCGACGTACCAGGTCCCGATCGAGGTCAAGCCCGGTCGCGCCAACACGCTCGCGCTGCGCTGGCTGGTCGGTTACTCCCGCGCCCGTCGCGAGAAGACCATGACCGAGCGTCTGCTCAACGAGCTCCTCGACGCCTCCAACGGCCTCGGTGCCGCTGTGAAGAAGCGCGAGGACACGCACAAGATGGCCGAGTCCAACAAGGCCTTCGCGCACTACCGCTGGTAGTCGCTACCCACATCGAGACCGAGAGAAGACTGAAGCCTTATGGCTACCACTTCACTTGACCTGGCCAAGGTCCGCAACATCGGGATCATGGCCCACATCGACGCGGGCAAGACGACCACCACCGAGCGGATCCTGTTCTACACCGGCGTTTCGTACAAGATCGGTGAGGTCCACGACGGCGCTGCCACCATGGACTGGATGGAGCAGGAGCAGGAGCGTGGCATCACGATCACGTCTGCTGCGACCACCTGTCACTGGCCGCTCGAGGACAACGACTACACCATCAACATCATCGACACCCCGGGGCACGTCGACTTCACCGTCGAGGTGGAGCGCTCCCTGCGTGTGCTCGACGGTGCCGTGACGGTGTTCGACGGTGTCGCCGGTGTCGAGCCGCAGTCCGAGACGGTGTGGCGTCAGGCCGACCGTTACGGCGTGCCGCGCATCTGCTTCGTGAACAAGCTGGACCGCACCGGTGCCGAGTTCCACCGCTGCGTCGACATGATCAGCGACCGCCTGGGTGCGCAGCCGCTGGTCATGCAGCTGCCGATCGGTGCCGAGGCCGACTTCAAGGGCGTTGTGGACCTGGTCCGCATGAAGGCGCTCGTGTGGTCCGCCGAGGCGGCCAAGGGCGAGATGTACGACGTCGTCGACATCCCGGACACGCACACCGAGGCCGCCGCCGAGTGGCGCGGCAAGCTGGTCGAGGCCGTCGCCGAGAACGACGAAGAGCTGATGGAGCTGTACCTGGAGGGCCAGGAGCCCACCGAGGAGCAGCTGTACGCCGCGATCCGTCGCATCACCATCGCGTCCGGCAAGTCCAGCGAGACCACGGTCACCCCGGTCTTCTGCGGCACCGCGTTCAAGAACAAGGGCGTCCAGCCCCTGCTCGACGCGGTCGTGCGCTACCTGCCGACCCCGCTCGACGTCGAGGCCATCGAGGGCCACGACGTCAAGGACCCCGAGGTCGTCGTCAAGCGCAAGCCGTCGGAGGACGAGCCGCTGGCCGCCCTCGCGTTCAAGATCATGAGCGACCCGCACCTCGGCAAGCTCACCTTCGTCCGCGTGTACTCCGGCCGTCTGGAGTCCGGCACCGCCGTGCTGAACTCCGTCAAGGGCCGCAAGGAGCGCATCGGCAAGATCTACCGCATGCACGCCAACAAGCGTGAGGAGATCGACGCGGTGGGCGCCGGCGACATCGTCGCCGTCATGGGCCTGAAGCAGACCACCACCGGTGAGACGCTCGCGGACGAGAAGAACCCGGTCATCCTGGAGTCCATGGACTTCCCGGCGCCGGTCATCGAGGTCGCGATCGAGCCCAAGTCCAAGGGTGACCAGGAGAAGCTGGGTGTCGCCATCCAGCGTCTCGCGGAGGAGGACCCCTCCTTCCAGGTGCACACCAACGAGGAGACCGGCCAGACCGTCATCGGCGGTATGGGCGAGCTTCACCTCGAGGTCCTCGTCGACCGCATGAAGCGCGAGTTCAAGGTCGAGGCCAACGTCGGCAAGCCGCAGGTCGCGTACCGTGAGACGATCCGCAAGGCCGTCGAGCGCGTGGACTACACCCACAAGAAGCAGACCGGTGGCACCGGTCAGTTCGCCAAGGTGCAGATCGCGATCGAGCCCATCGAGGGCGGCGACACCTCGTACGAGTTCGTCAACAAGGTCACCGGTGGCCGCATCCCGAAGGAGTACATCCCCTCGGTCGACGCCGGTGCGCAGGAGGCCATGCAGTTCGGCATCCTCGCGGGCTACGAGATGACGGGCGTGCGCGTCATCCTCATCGACGGTGGCTACCACGAGGTCGACTCCTCCGAGCTGGCGTTCAAGATCGCCGGTTCGCAGGCCTTCAAGGAGGCCGCGCGCAAGGCCAGCCCCGTGCTGCTCGAGCCGATGATGGCCGTCGAGGTCACCACGCCCGAGGACTACATGGGTGAGGTCATCGGCGACATCAACTCCCGCCGTGGCCAGATCCAGGCCATGGAGGAGCGGGCGGGTGCCCGTGTCGTGAAGGGCCTCGTGCCCCTCTCGGAGATGTTCGGCTACGTCGGAGACCTCCGCAGCAAGACGTCGGGTCGCGCGAGCTACTCGATGCAGTTCGACTCCTACGCCGAGGTTCCCCGGAACGTCGCCGAGGAGATCATCGCGAAGGCCAAGGGCGAGTAACTCTCCAGAGTTCCAGCCCGTAGGCTTGACTCCGGAGCCTCGTGGGGCATTCCGCCTCTTCCGCAGCGAAGCGGGAGGAGTGCCCCCGGGATCCGGGCCATCCAGCAAAGATCACCTGGCGCCGATGAAGTAAGGCGTACAGAACCACTCCACAGGAGGAACCCAGTGGCGAAGGCGAAGTTCGAGCGGACTAAGCCGCACGTCAACATCGGCACCATCGGTCACATCGACCACGGTAAGACGACCCTCACGGCCGCCATTACCAAGGTGCTGCACGACAAGTACCCGGACCTGAACGAGGCCTCGGCCTTCGACCAGATCGACAAGGCTCCTGAGGAGCGTCAGCGCGGTATCACCATCTCCATCGCGCACGTCGAGTACCAGACGGAGGCGCGTCACTACGCCCACGTCGACTGCCCGGGTCACGCGGACTACATCAAGAACATGATCACCGGTGCCGCGCAGATGGACGGCGCGATCCTCGTGGTCGCCGCCACCGACGGCCCGATGCCGCAGACCAAGGAGCACGTGCTCCTGGCCCGCCAGGTCGGCGTTCCGTACATCGTCGTCGCCCTGAACAAGGCCGACATGGTGGACGACGAGGAGATCCTGGAGCTCGTCGAGCTCGAGGTGCGTGAGCTCCTCTCCGAGTACGAGTTCCCGGGCGACGAGGTTCCGGTCGTCAAGGTCTCGGCGCTCAAGGCGCTCGAGGGCGACGCCAAGTGGGGCGAGTCGGTCCTGGAGCTCATGGCCGCCGTCGACAGCGCGATCCCGGAGCCGGAGCGCGACGTCGACAAGCCGTTCCTCATGCCGATCGAGGACGTCTTCACGATCACCGGTCGCGGTACGGTCGTCACCGGCCGTATCGAGCGTGGTGTCCTGAAGGTCAACGAGACCGTCGACATCATCGGCATCAAGACCGAGAAGACCACCACCACGGTCACCGGCATCGAGATGTTCCGCAAGCTGCTCGACGAGGGCCAGGCCGGTGAGAACGTCGGTCTGCTCCTCCGTGGCATCAAGCGCGAGGACGTCGAGCGCGGCCAGGTCATCATCAAGCCGGGTTCGGTCACCCCGCACACCGAGTTCGAGGCGCAGGCGTACATCCTGTCCAAGGACGAGGGCGGCCGCCACACGCCGTTCTTCAACAACTACCGCCCGCAGTTCTACTTCCGTACGACGGACGTGACCGGCGTGGTGACCCTCCCCGAGGGCACCGAGATGGTCATGCCGGGTGACAACACCGAGATGACGGTGGAGCTCATCCAGCCCGTCGCCATGGAAGAGGGCCTGAAGTTCGCCATCCGCGAGGGTGGCCGCACCGTGGGCGCCGGCCAGGTCACCAAGATCAACAAGTGACCCAGGTCCGTGGCACCAGCGCACTGACGTGAGCTGAGCTACCAGAAGGGCCCGTACGACTTCGGTCGTACGGGCCCTTCTGCTTGTCCGGGGTTGCTTGTCCGGGGCGGCGCGCGGTTACGGTCCCGCGCCCGTGCCGCGCCCACGCAAGCGGGCCCGGGGCGCCCTGGGTGGGTGCCTCGGGCCCGCTTCCGCCCCCCCCCGGGCGGACAGTGGCCGTGGTTGTCAGTGGGGCAGGGGAGCCGGGGTCGGGCTCAGGCCTGTGCCCAGAGGGCCGGGACGTTCGGGGGCTCCCAGCCGGGCTGGGCCTGGTGGCCCTGGAGGCAGCGGTAGGTGGTGCCGCCGTAGGTGACCGTGTCGCCGGGCTGGTAGACGGTGCCGGCCGCCCACGTGCCGCCCGGGTTGCCGGGGCCGGGGCCCGGGTCGTCGCCGGTGGTCTTCAGGGTGAGGCCGTAGTTCGCCAGGATCGGGTTGATCGGCTGGAAGTAGGTCGTCCCGCCACTCGTGCAGTCGCCCGAACCACCCGAGGTGACCCCCTGCGCCTGGCTGCCGGAGATGAAGGAGCCGCCGGAGTCACCCGGTTCGGCGCACACCGACGTGCGGGTGACACCGGAGACGGTGCCCTCCTGGTACGTCACGCTCGTGTTCAGCTGCTGGACGGTGCCGCAGTGCCACCCGGTCGTCGAGCCCGAGCGGCACACCGAGGAGCCGACCGTCGCCACGGTGGAGCCGGTGACCTGGAGGTTCTGGCCGTTCTGGTTGACGTAGGGGGTCGCGGTCCAACTGGAGTCGGTGGCCACCCACGACATGTCGTTGCCAGGGAAGATCGAGGCCTGGAACGTGCCCTGCGCGACCTGGTTGGCGCCGGTGGTGGTGGAGCCGGCCTGTCCGCAGTGGCCGGCCGAGGCGAAGCCCTGCTGGGTGCCGCGGGTGACCGGGAAACCGATCGAACACCGGGTGTTGCCGTTGATGTAGTACGCGTCACCGCCCCGCAGGTCGTACAGCGGACGGGGCCGTTCGGCGGACTTCACCACCTTGGCGAGCGACCGGTCCACGCCGGCGGCCGACAGCAGCTCGCGCGCCGCGTCGGGCCGTAAGGCCTGGACGACCACCGTGTTCGTGCGTACGTCGACGTACCACACGGGTGTGTCGGTGGTGTCCCGGTGCGTGGCGGCACGGTCCAGGCGGGCCTTGGCCGACTCCAGCGCGGCGAGGGAGTGGCGTACGACGACGGCTTCGGCGCCCCGCGCCCTGATCGCCGCGGTGTCGGCGGCGTCGGTCGTGGCCACGCTCAGCCTGGCGGAGTCCGCGCCGTGCACCCACGCGCCCGCGAAGTCCGCGCCGAGCGAGACCCGCAGCCGGCCCGCGGTGGCACCGGCCTCGGCCTCGTTCGCCAGCCGGTGCTCCGCCTGCTGCCGGTCGATGCCCAGGTCGCGCTGCATGGCGTGCAGGACGGCGGCGGAGGCGTCGGCGGTGTGCAGGGTCCGCGCGGCCGACGGCGCCGAGGCCCTCGCCTGCGCGGTGGGGGCGGCCGCCTCGGCGCCGGCCTGTCCGCTGAGCCCGGTCAGGACCAGCGCGCCCGTGGCCACCACCGCCGCGCAGGCGGCTCTCGTCTGTCTGTGGAGCATGGGGGATCTCCTCGGTCTCGGTGGGGGGTGCCGAAACCGTAGGGAGGGTCGACCGGACGGCGTAAGACGTCGGTTGACCCCCTTGCCCGGTGTTATGGAACGGGGCCGTCCGAGCACGGGCGCCCTTCTCGGTGCTTGTGTGGCCCCGTGCGTACGGCGTGCCGCGGTCACGCCGGCGTTCCGCTCGGTCTGCCGCCGCCGGCGAGCCAGTCGGCGTAGCTGTCGCTGCGGGCGGCCACGGCCGCGTGCGCGCGGCGGGCCTGGGCCAGGACGGTGCCCGCGGTGTCGGCGCGCTGGGTCGCCGGGTGCCAGCCCAGCAGGTGCCGCCACGACAGCGGAGTGCCGGCCAGCGGCCGGGTGGTGATGCCGGGGGTGGTCGGGAAGGTGGCCCGGCACAGGCCCACCGCCCGGCCCACCTGGACCAGGTGCACACAGGAGGCGATGTCCGTCTCGTACATCCGCCCGGGTGCGAACCCCGCGCGGGCGCAGGCCGCCGTGAAACAGTCGGCGAAACACCCGTCGCCCGGCACGCAGGCCCACTCCTCGTCCGCCAGTTTGGCCAGTTCGACCTCCATGGTCCGGGCGAGCGGGTGGTCGTCGGCGAGCATGACGAAGACCGGGTCGACGGCGAACTCCTCCCACGTCAGGTGTTCGGTGCCGGGTGGCGCGGCGGTGCCGCAGGCGCCGGTGACGGCGTAGTCGAGGCGGCCGTCGGCGAGCAGGGTGGCGAGTTCGCGCTCCGACCAGGAGGCCTGCGTCGACACGTGGACGTCGGGCACGGTCGCGGCCAGCAGGTCCACCAGAGCGCCCAGCAACGGTCCGTGGGTGCCGCCCAGCCGCAGCCGCTCGGCCTCCCGGCCGCTTTGGGCACGGGCGAAGCGGACGGCCTCCTGCTGGAGTTCGGTCACGGCGGGCAGCACGATCCGTGCGCGCTCCAGCACCAGCTCGCCCAGTGCGGTGGCCCGTACGCCGTGCCGCCCGCGTTCGAACAGCTCCCCGCCCAAGGCCCGTTCGATGCGCCTGAGCTGGGCGCTCAGCGCGGGCTGAGCGAGCCCCAGGACCGTTGCCGCCCTGGTGAGACTTCCCGCTTCGGCTATCGCCCGGACCGTCTTGAGATGCCGCAACTCCAGCTCCATGGGGGGAGCTTGCTGCGCGGGCGGCGGAGGGGCAAGGGGTTGGTCCGGACCACTGGAAGCACCGGCGGCGCACATGGGCGAGGCGCTGCGGCGGCCCGCGTGGGAGGGTGTGTCATGTCTGTGTACGCCCGCCGCAGGCCGTCGGTGGAGGGGGCCTGGCCGCGGTGCCGACACTGCCTGCCGGTTCCATGGCGCACGGCGGACTCGGGGTGGAAGCGGCACGTCAACGCGAGCGCGCGCCGCGCTTCCCGGTCCCGTCGGCGGGCTCACACTGCGGCGTGGCAGGAAGGGCGCGATACGGTCGGCGCCCGTGACCGCACAACTTCGGCGAGCAGTTCATCTGCATGCTGGCTGTCGCGGCCAGCATCGAAGGGAGCCAACGGGCCCGCGACCGGGTCGGAATCCGCGTGGGTCACGGACAGCCGGTGTTCAGGGATCCAACGGAAGCAACGCTTGTTCCGCGGCCGGTCCCAGGTAGGTGTACTCGGTTGTCCGCGCGATACCGACGGAATCCAAGCGCTGACGGAACCGGACCCGGAAATGGACGTTGTCCCCCAGCCCGGGGCGCATACGGAGCAACTCCTCGGGTGTTTCGAAGTGGACGTCGTAGGCAGGCGCGTTCTTCGCTGTGCCTGTCTTGACCTTCACCCATCCACTCTCGCGCAGTTCCGTGATGCGTCCGGAGATGGTGATCTCCTGGTCGCGGGGCCTGGTGTCGCGAAGGCGTGCGACGTAGTGGCGACCGCGTTCGGTCAGCCGGGCGCTGCGCATGCCGCCGGCAGCGTCGTACCAGGCCACTCCTAGATCAAGCCCGTACTTGTCCAGCGCCCGCGCGACCGCGTCCACGGCATCGAAGAGTCGCACCCATTCACGGACGTCCTGTTCGCCTTCCAACGCGTCCAGGAGCTTGGTGAAGGCGTGCATGCCGATGCTCGTCGCGGAGGTAGCGGGGGTGTCCAGGGTCGCCTGGTCCAGCGAACCGGACACAGTGACGGGGCGGGCGTGAATCACGGTGCTGCCCGCTGAGACGCCCGTCAGTTCCAACTGAATGGGAGTTCCCGCTGCCACGGAGACGGCCTTCTCCACGGGGTCGAGAAGGGCGTCGCCCCACTGGAAGCGCAGTGCGCCGCCCTCGGTGTCCGGGCCGGTGAGCCGAAGCCGGAGTTCTTCGTCGAGGCGGGCGTTCGGCTCGTATTCACGTGCCACAGCGAGGCGGCTCGCTCGGTGATCGGCCTCGATCGCGTCGTCGTCGCGTACCTCGGTGCCCATTGCCTCCAGCAGGCGTTCCGCGTGCTCTGCGGCCGCGGGGTCGTCTCCCAGAAGCGCACGCCTGCGCTCACGCCAGCTGTCGCCGCTGGTCACAGTCGCACCTCCAGGTATCCACGCGCGGGGACGGCGCTCTCTTCCGACGGGGAACGGTCAGCGTGCCCAGGCAACCGACAGCGCTGCCACCAGTCGTCCCACACGCCCCGTTCCGTAAAGTATGTCCGTTCCTCGGGGGTCATGCGGTCAGGTCGGAAGACGTCGATGACAGGGCGGTAGCCGACCCTCAGCGGTGAGACGCCGTATCTTTCCTTCACGCTGTCCCTGCTCTTGAAAGCGGTGGTGAGCCACTTGGAGCCGGGCTTGCCGCGTACCGCGTGCTCGGCTCTGGTGTCGATCAGCAGAGTCGCGTCGATGTTCTGTGGGTCAAGTTTTGCGCTGACGTAGCTCCCTCCCAGCCACAGCCTGTGGACATGGACGAGATCACCGAGGTCGTCGGCGTATCTGTCCTCAAGGATGAAGAAGTTGTTCAAGTAGTCGTGCAACCCGTCCCACAGCTGCTCACGGGTGCCGGAGTCACGGAACTCTGGCGCGCTGACCGGCATGGACTCTGCCTCGGCGAAGGAGACCGAGTACCGTCCCAGCGGGAGGAATCCGTTAGCGGCGAAGGAAGGCAACACGCGCTGTGCGCCCTATCGATGCGGTGGGCGTCCAAGGGAGGTCAGGGCGTGCCGTGCGACTCATCTTGCCGCCACGAAGACCGTTGCGGTGGGGGTTTCAACGACTTGGCCCGGCGCCGCTGCGGACGGCGGCTGTCGCACGGCAGTCGCGGCAGCGGGCTTCGGGCTCCGCCGTGCGGATGGCGCGGTCGCAGCCGTCGCAGTTGCGGAGTGGGTGCCGCTCGGACGGCGGGGTGGCCGGGGCACGCACCGGGGGCGGGGGCGGAAGCTGAGCAGTGAGGCGATGGGCTAGGAGGGCGGCCGGGCGGCGTACGCCTTCGGGTGGCAGGTCGGCGGTCAGGGCACGGCGTACGGCGGCCGGGGGCACCTCGTACTGCAACCAGGCGGCGACGCCGGGGGCGAGGTCGGCGGTGTCGCAGGCGGAGAGGAGGAGGCGGGGGTCCTCGCGGTGCAGCGTGGCGAGGAGATCGGCGGCCTGCTGGAGGAGTGCGGGGGAGGCGTACGCCGGCTGGGGTACGGATGGGAGCGGCTGCCGCTGCTTGCGGGGTTCGCGGGGTTCGCCGTGCCCTGCCGGGGGCTCTGCGGGAGCCGTCGGCAGGTCGCCGGAGGCGGCGCGCGGGGCGGGGGTGGGGACGGAGGCGTGGCCGCGGTGTGCCGCTGAGTGCGGCTGGTTGCAGCTGATGGTGCGGGTGATGATGCGGCCGGTGGGGGTGTGTTCGCGGACGCGGCGGAGGTAGCCGTGGGCCTCCAGTTCGCGCAGGCCGGCGGCGATGCGGGTGCGGCCCTCGGGGAAGCGGTCGGCGAGGGTCTTGATGTCCACGGGGGCGTGGGCCGGCAGCGACTGGATGTGGACCGCCAGGGCGATGGCTACCAGGGACAGCTCGGGGTGCTGGGCGAGGTGGTTGCCGATCACCGTGAAGCGGGTGGTGTGGCGTGTGTTGTCGTGCGTGACGCCGTAGGTGTGCCTGCCGGGGCGGGTGCGTGTGCGTGTATTCGCCCGGGAGGGGGGTTCGTTGGCGGCAACGGCTGACTGGGCGTGCGGGGGCACGCTAGGGTTCTCGGTACCCATCGGGAAGGGCTCACTTCCTCGGTGGCCAGGCCCTCGATCGGGATCGCTAGTCCCGGCCGGGGGCCGACGCATGTGTGCGGTTGTTTGCGCTGAGAGTAGGGCAGTCGAGGGACCCGAAATCCAGCTGAGCCGGTGATGTTCACCCGCCCGAGTGAGTGCGGACCACGGGCGGGAGGGGTGGGGCTTGGTGGGGTTCTTTCTCCCCGGACTTCTTTCAGTGGTTACGGCCTTCGGGTCCGGAACCCGTGGGTGCGGGCTCCGGCGGTGAGCAGCGCAGTTCGGCCCATACGGTCTTGCGCGGGAACCGGTCCTCGGCGACGCCCCAGCGGTCCGCGAGCGCCTCCACGAGGAGCAGACCGCGCCCCGACTCGGCGTCGTCGGCAGGTTGCTGCAGGGCGGGGAGGTGGTCACCGCGTGTGTCGGTGACCTCGATGCGGAGCGTGCCGCCGATCACGTAGAGCGTCAGCCGGAAGTCACGTCCGGGGACGCGGCCGTGCGTCGCGGCGTTGGCCGCCAGCTCGGCCACGATGTGGCTCGCGCTGTCGGTGGGCAGTTCCCAGCGGCGTAGCTGCGCCTCCGTGAGCAGCCGGGCCAGGCGGGCTCCGCGCCGGGTGGAGGACAGCAGCACGGTGAAGGCGGGGACCTGGGCGGCCGTTTGGGTCGGTGTCTCGGGTACGGCGATTTCCTGGTTCACATCACTCAGCGTGGCCGGATCCGCTTAACGTAAGGGGTGATCGAATGGTCGCGTACCGTGACTGTCGGCGTGTTGTCCGGTGCTGTCCGGGCTGTCGGTGTCGTTGCTCCGGGTAGGGCGTCGCGGTACGACGCGGGACTACGGAGGGGTGCGGCATGTCGGTGGACGGCGAGGCGGTACGGGCCAGGGCCGAGGCGGGCGAGGCGGACGAGCCGGGGTGGGAGGTGGACCCGGACGACGAGTGGGGCGTGGCCGTCATCACCACCGTGGGGCGGCAGTTGAAGCTGCGGCGGGAGGCGGCGGGGCTGCGGGCCGCCGAGTTCGGGAAGGCGGTGGGGTACGGGGAGGACCTGGTCTACAAGGTCGAGGGCGGCAAGAGGATTCCCCGGCGGGACTACCTCATCATGTCCGACCAGGTGTTGAACGCCGGTGGACTCATCGTGGCGATGTGGGAGGACGTGAAGCGGGTTCGGTACCCGAAGAAGGTTCGGGAGCTGGCCAAGTTGGAGGCGCAGGCGGTAGAGATCGCCATCTACGAGAGCAACGGCATCAACGGCCTCTTGCAGACCGCTGACCATGCGAAGGCTTTGTTCGAGGCTATGCAGCCCCCGTACTCTCCGGACGAGGTCGAGCGGATGGTGGCCGCGCGCGTGGCCCGCGCATCGGTCTTCGAGCGCTCACCCGCTCCTGCGCTCAGTTTCGTTCTGGAAGAGGCGGCCCTGCGGCGCCCGATCGGGGGCAGAATGGTGTGGCGCCAACAGCTCGGACGCCTGTTGGAGGTGGGGCGGCTGCACAACGTCGTGCTTCAGGTGATGCCGTTGGACTGCGAGACGCACTCCGGCATGGACGGGAGGATCGAACTCCTGAAGTTCACTGACGGTTCGGCGGTGGGCCGCTCCGATGGCGCGTTCAACAGCCGACCGACTTCGGAGCCCAAACACCTACGCATCCTTGAGCTGCGGTATGGCACCATCCGGGCTCAGGCGCTCTCGCCACGGGAGTCGCTGGTCTTCATCGAGCAACTGCTGGGAGAAACATGATCCGCAAGCCCACTGCCGGGGACGCCTCCGAGCTGGCGTGGTTCAAGAGCAGCTACAGCAGCGGTAACGACGGCAACTCCTGCGTCGAGCTTGCCCTCACCCCCGGCACCGTGCACGTCCGCGACTCCAAGCACGTCGAGGGTCCTCGGCTGGCGCTCACACCCGGCGCTTGGGCGGACTTCGTGACGTACGCCTCGGAAGGCTGACACCTCGTCGGGAACGCGCCCCGCACCTGGCTCTTGCCGGGAGCGGGGCACGTAGGTGTGTGGCTCGGACGGAAGTACCGGGCGCGACGCGCGTCCCAGGAGCATGTATCTCAAGTAGTGGACGACCGGTGTTCGATCACTGGTCAGTACATTCACCTCGGGGTAACACTGGAGCGTCCTGCGCGCGGCAACGGCGCCGAGCGCTCAGCAAGCTCATCGATGCTCACCACCGGTCCCGTACCGGTGACAGCCGTGCCAGAAGGGGACACCCGTGACGACCCGACCGGACAGTCAGACCCAGCTCGACACCCTCCGCAACGAGATCGAGCGGCGCAACCCGGCCCAGCCGGAGTTCCACCAGGCCGTGCACGAGGTGCTGGACACCCTGGCGCCGGTGCTGGCGTCGCGGCCGGAGTACGCCGAGCCCGGGCTGGTCGAGCGGCTGTGCGAGCCGGAGCGGCAGGTGATCTTCCGGGTGCCGTGGCAGGACGACCAGGGGCGGGTGCACGTCAACCGCGGGTTCCGGGTGGAGTTCAACAGCGCGCTCGGCCCGTACAAGGGGGGTCTGCGCTTCCACCCCTCCGTCAACCTCGGCATCATCAAGTTCCTCGGCTTCGAGCAGATCTTCAAGAACGCGCTGACCGGGCTCGGCATCGGCGGCGGCAAGGGCGGCAGCGACTTCGACCCGCACGGCCGCAGCGACGCGGAGGTCATGCGCTTCTGCCAGTCGTTCATGACGGAGCTGTACCGGCACATCGGTGAGCACACCGACGTGCCCGCCGGGGACATCGGCGTGGGCGGCCGGGAGATCGGCTACCTCTTCGGCCAGTACCGGCGCATCACCAACCGGTGGGAGGCCGGGGTACTCACCGGCAAGGGCCCCACCTGGGGCGGGTCGGCGATCCGGCCCGAGGCCACCGGGTACGGGAACGTGCTGTTCGCGGAGGCCATGCTGCGCGAGCGAGGCGAGGACCTGGAGGGGCAGGCGGCCGTCGTCTCCGGCTCCGGGAACGTCGCCATCTACACCGTCGAGAAGCTGCTCGCCCTCGGAGCGAACCCGCTGACCTGCTCGGACTCCAGCGGGTACATCGTCGACGAGAAGGGCATCGACCTGGATCTGCTCAAGCAGGTCAAGGAGGTCGAGCGCGGGCGGATCAGCGAGTACGCCGAGCGCCGGGGGGCCTCCGCGCGGTTCGTGCCCGGCGGCCGGGTGTGGGAGGTGCCGGCCGATGTCGCGCTGCCGTCGGCCACCCAGAACGAGCTGGACGAGAACGACGCCGCCACGCTCGTCCGCAACGGGGTGAAGGCCGTGTCCGAGGGCGCCAACATGCCGACCACGCCGGAGGCCGTGCACCTGCTCCAGCGCGCCGGGGTCGCCTTCGGGCCCGGCAAGGCCGCCAACGCGGGCGGGGTCGCGGTCAGCGCCCTGGAGATGGCGCAGAACCACGCCCGTACGGCGTGGTCGCCGGCCCGGGTCGAGGAGGAACTGGCGCGCATCATGAGCGACATCCACACCACCTGCCACGAGACCGCGGAGCGCTACGGCGCCCCCGGCGACTACGTGACCGGCGCGAACATCGCCGGGTTCGAGCGGGTTGCCGACTCCATGCTCGCCCAGGGCGTCATCTGACGGAAGCCGCCCTGAGCGTCATCTGAACGACCTGCCACGGGGCCATCCCCGGGTACGCCCGCGCCCCGCTCCGGAAGACGTGCCTTCCGGAGCGGGGCGCGGGCGTGTGCGCGTAAGCCGGGGCTCAGTGCGCGGCCGCCCCCGCCGGGGCGCCGCGCCGCCCGTGGCCGGCCGGGCGGGCGACCACCAGGACGCCGGAGACCACCGCGGCGAGCAGCATCGCGGCCACACCCCACCAGATGGCCTGCGTGTAACCGTGGACGATGCCCTCGCGCAGCACCTGCGCCTTGCGGGAGGGGTCGGTGAGGTGGCTGCCGATGTACGTGGTGGTCGCCGAGGTGGCGATGGTGTTGAGCAGCGCCGTGCCCAGCGAACCGCCCACCTGCTGCGAGGTGTTGACCATCGCGGACGTCACACCGGCGTCCTGCGGCCTGACCCCCTGTGTCGCGGTGGAGAAGACGGGCATGAAGGTCAGGCCCATGCCCAGTCCGAGCAGCAGCTCGGCGGGCAGGACGTGGGTGGCGTACGCGGAGTCGACGCCGAGCTGGGTCAGCACCAGCAGGCCGGAGGCGGCCAGCAGCATGCCGGGCACCATCAGCAGGCGCGGAGGCGTGCGGGGCAGCAGCCGGGCGGAGATCTGCGTGGAGCCGAGGATGATCATCGCGGACATCGGCAGGAACGCCAGACCGCTCCTGACCGGGGTGTATCCGAGGATGCCCTGGAAGTAGTAGGTCATGAACAGGAACAGGCCGAACATGCCGATGGTGGCGAGGCCCATGGTCAGGAAGCTGCCCGCGCGGTTGCGGTCGGCGACGATGCGCAGCGGCAGCAGCGGGTGCTTGGCCTTCATCTGCCAGAGGACGAACGCCACCAGCAGCAGCACGCCGCCGACCAGCAGGCTCACCACCAGGCTGTCGCCCCAGCCGCGCGGCTCGGCCTCGGAGAAGCCGTAGACGACGGCGACCAGGCCGCCGCAGCCGAGGATCACGCCGGGGATGTCCAGCTTGGACCCGCTGTGGCCCGGGCGGTCGTGCAGCAGGATGACGGCGCCGATCACCGCGACGGCGGCGATCGGGATGTTCACGTACAGGCACCAGCGCCAGTTCGCGTACGAGGTGAGGATGCCGCCCAGCAGCAGGCCGATCGCGGCGCCCGCACCGGCGATGGCGCCGTAGATGCCGAACGCCTTCCCGCGCTCCCTGGGGTCGGTGAACGTCGTCGTCATCAGGGAGAGCGCGGAGGGCGCGAGTACGGCGCCGAAGACGCCCTGGAGGGCGCGGGCGCCGAAGAGCATGCCGGGGCTCTGGGCCGCGCCGCCGATCGCGGAGGCGACGGCGAAGCCGACCAGGCCGATGATGAAGGTGCGCTTGCGGCCGACCAGGTCGGCGATGCGTCCGCCGAGCAGGAGCAGGCCGCCGAAGGCGAGGGTGTAGGCGGTGATGACCCACTGCCGGTTGCCGTCGGACATGCCGAGGGCCTTCTGCGCGGACGGCAGCGCGATGTTCACGATGGTCGCGTCGAGGACCACCATCAACTGGGCCAGGGCGATGATGACCAGGCCCCACCAGCGGCGGGGGTCCGGGGCGTCTGCGGGGGTGTGCTCGGTGGCGGCCGGAGCCGTCCGTATCAGGTCGGTCGGAGGGGAGTCGCTCATTGCGTGGGCGTCGCTTCCTTGGCTTTGGTCAGGCGTGTGGTGGTGTGCGGTCGTGTGGAGGCCGGTGACCGGGCAGGGCACGGCGGCGCGGTCGCCGCACTCGCCGTGCCGGGCACCGCGTCCGTCGCGGCGCTGCGCGAACGCCGGTACCCGTAGAAGGTCCGGTCCTCCGGCCCCGTTTCCCCCGCCCCGGGGAGCTGTTCCACGCCCCCGCGGGGCTGCACGCCCCCACGCCATCGTCACCTTGAAAGATCGTCAGTGATCCTGATGGTCAGTCCACTGTACACTGCCCGCATGAACGACGTGCCTCCCCCTGATGTCCCGGCCCGGCCGCTCGGATATCTGCTGAAGCACGCCTACGCCACCCTCGCGACCGAGCTGGGCCAGGCACTCGCCCCCTTCCGCCTCATCCCGCGGGAGCTGGGTGTCATGGGAGTGATCGCCGCCGCCCGGGAACAGCCGTCCCAGCTGGAGATCGCCGCGCTCCTCGGTATCGACCGCACGACGATGGTCGGCATCATCGACGCCCTGGAGGGCAAGGGCTACGTCGAGCGCCGCCGCAGCGACCAGGACCGCCGCCGCAACGTCGTCACCCTCACCCGGGCCGGGCAGAAGTCCCTTGAGGCGGCCGAGCAGGTCCGCGAACGCGTCGAACGCGACTTCCTCGCCCCGCTCGACGAGCAGTCGGTCGAGGCCCTGACCGAGGCCCTGCTCACCCTGCACCTGGCCCGGACGGACGCGGACACGACGGCCCTCATGGGGCGGTTGGCGTGTGGGGGGCAGGTGGGCGACGCGGGGGAGCGGGCGGGCGAGCGTTCCGCCGCCGCCCCGGGGCACGCCGACTGAGCACACCGCCCCGTGGCCGTACCGTCACGGGGTGCCCGTCCGGAGAACGCCGCAGCCTCGGGCCTCGCCCCTCATCGAGCGAGCCCCGGGGAGACCGGCGGCCGGGGCACGCCGTACCGGGCACGGCCGTCAGCCGGTCGCGCTACCGTGACTCCGATCACCGGGAGCGGCCGGGGCGCACGCGAACGCCATGGTCGGCCGTCTCCGGGAAGTGGCCGCAGGGAAACGGGGAGGGGGCCACGCATGGCGTGGAGCGAATGGGAGCGTGCCAAGGACTCGGCGGCTCACCAACGGTCGTCCCAGACGGAACTGAACAGTGTGCCGAGTGACCCAGGTGGTTCCGGCACGCTGGTTTCGGACCGGCCCGCATGGGCGCGAGCCGGGCACGGGGTCGGCTCGCTGAGAGAAGGCATCGGCAAGTCCCTCGGACAGCTCGCGGAGGGGCAGGACGGTCTGGACGGGAAGTCCGGCTGCCTCACCGCACAGGCTCAGAAGGACCTGTACGACTCCTGGGAGAAGTACGTCAGGAAGGTGAGCAAGCGCTGTGAGCAGCTCGCGGACGTACTGGTGAAAGCCGGCGACAACGAACTGAAGACCGAAGAGGCGATCAAGGCCGAGATCGGCAACATGAAGGTCGCCTACGCGGACACGGCGCCCGTCGGCGGCCGGGGGAAGTGACCTTCGGCCATGGATCTGGCAACACTCAGGGCGATCGAGCCGGCCGAGTTCTCCGACGCGGCCGACGGCTACCGCCGCACGAGCGACGGGGCTGCCTCGGCCCAGCGCAAGGTGGACGACGAGATCATCCGGGGCATGAGGCAGTCCCTGAAGGGCGAGGCCGCGACCGCGGCCGTCGAGCAACTCGAAGCGCTGTCCCAGAACTTCCACTACATCCAGGTGGAATGCGGCCTCGCCGCCACGGCCCTGGACGCCTTCGCCTACGAGATGGCGGCGGCCAAGAAGAAACTCGAAGCGGCACTCGGGGACGCGGAGTCCCAGAAGTTCACGGTCGGCTCCGACGGCTCGGTCACTTATCCGGCGGGTGGTGCGCGGACCGGCGGCCGAGACCTCCCCGAGGGCGGTTCCACCTCCGGGGCGACGGACCCGACGGCGGCTGCCATCAATCGGCAGGCCGCCCACTTCGACCCCAACCCCAATTTCGGCCGCGCCCAGGAGATCGCCGACCGCATCGCCACGGCCCTGCGGGATGCCGCCGACGCCGACGCGAAGTGGGCACCCAAGGTGCGGGCGCTGAAGGCCGACGACGACCTGACCGTCTCCGCCGACGACTGGGTGGACGTCAAGAAGGACACCAGCGGAGTCCTCAGCGGCGCTGACGACTACCTGAAGTCGCTCCCGCATCCCCCCGCCCACGGCACGCCCGAGGAGAACGCGGCGTGGTGGAAAGGGCTCACCGACGAACAGCGGGCCGACTACGCGTCCGTCCATCCGGCCTCGATCGGGGCGATGGACGGCCTTCCCGCCGACGTGCGGGACGGGGCCAACCGCGTGGTGCTCAGCGAGGCCCAGGCAAAGGCCCAACTGGACTACGGCGCCTGGCTGAAGAAGCATCCGGAGCCCGAGCGATTCGGGCCCTACATCGACCCGTACACCGGGGCCATGCCGAAGGGCCTCAACGTCGAGACGCAGGAGTGGAAGGACTGGGAGGCGGCACGGAAGAACGCTCACAAGTCCCTCGACGGCATGAACGCGATCCAGACGCGCTTCGATGCGACGGGGACGAACGGACTGCCCGAGGCGTACCTGCTGGGATTCAGCACGGAAGGGGACGGCCGCGCGATCATCGCCAACGGCAACCCGGACACCGCGGATCACCAGGCGGTCTACGTGCCGGGCACGACGTCCGAGCTGGGAAACATCAGTGGAAGCATCGACCGGATGGTCAAGGTCTGGCACGCGGCTCACGACGAGGCCGACGGAAAGTCCGTTTCCACGATCACCTGGCTCGGCTACGACGCCCCTGACAGCGTCTGGAAAGATGCGCCGTTCGAGCACTACGCGTATGACGGGGCGCCGGCGTTCAACAAGTTCCTGGACGGGCTCGACACCACCCACACCGGCGATACGCACCCGCACCGCACAGTCATCGCCCACTCGTACGGAACGACGCTCGTCGGTGCCGCGGCCCAGTCGGGGCATGTCAGCGCCGATGATCTCGTCTTCGCCGGCAGCCCCGGCGTCAAGGTGTCCAACGCCGACGAACTGGACGTGCCCAAGGGGCACGTGTGGAACGAGGAGGCCGATGGGGACGTGGTTCCGGACATCGGCCGATGGGGCCACGGCGGGGACGGCTTCATCATCCCCAGCGACCCGGACTTCGGCGCCAACCAGATGACCACGGACACCGAAGGGCACAGCGGATACTGGGACGAGACGTCCCACGGGCCCACACAGAGCCTGAAGAACCAGGGCCTGGTCGTCGTCGGGAAGGGCGATGACGTGGCACTGAAGCCGCCGCCCGACCCGTGGGCGCGCGTTAAGTAGCTGCGACGACGTAAGGCTCACCGACGTGAAGACCAGACTGAGCGCCTGTGCGCTCGCTCTACCTCTTGCAATGACCACCATCACTGGATGCGGCATGACTGAGAAAGACTCCGACGCGACTCCGTCCGCCGGCACGAGCACCTCGCGTGATGCCTCCGACGCGATGGAAAAGGTGTCCAGCGGCATTTACGACTTGATCGGTGTCAAGGGGAAGACGTCCGATAGTCGTCCGTTTGTCGCGGAATGCTCGGGACGGGACACGAAGGCCTACTTCCGGATCTTCCACTGGTGGAGTTTCTACCCCGCGTCGGCGAAGGACCTCGACGTGGCGATGGAACGGCTCAAGGCCGAGCTGCCCAAGCACGGGTGGAAGATCGCCACGTACGGGCCGGACACCAGCAAGAACAGGAACATCAACCTGACCGCTGACAACGATCAGCGGAAGGTCGGCGTCAACATCGTCCAGATGGCCAAGAACGACCCGCCGAAGCTGAGCCTGCATGTCGTCTCCGGCTGCTACAAGGTCCCGGATGGCCAGGAGGTCGAACACTTCTGAGCGCCTCGCCCCCGGCATCCGCTCTGCTGGGACCGCCCAGCGTTTGACCTGCGTCACTCACGGGGTAATCTCTTGGGCTCGATTGGCCAGGCTGCCGTTCCGTATGGCAGACTGTCCGAGTTGCTCGGTCGAGTGTTGATGCTGCGCGCCTCCCGCCGGGAGGACTGGAAGCGAGTCCCACAGTACTCGTCGCCCTAACTGCCTCACGGCAGCGCTGGGGCGGACGTACGGGAATCTTCCGGGAAGCGTGAGCGCGGCACCGGCCAGGCACCCGGTGGGTCTTCGATCCCCGGTCCGCGGTTCCGGCAGGGCCGTGCGCATTCCCGCAGGGATGTTCGAACAAGGGACATCTGTGTCAGCGGGAGGGCGACACGCCCGACCGCGTGGGTCGGCGAAGACCGAGGGAAACCAAGGGAACCACCGGGTTCCAGAGCGTAAGAAGAGACAGGACTACGAAGTAGCCATGGCGGGACAGAAGATCCGCATCCGGCTCAAGGCCTACGACCACGAGGTCATCGACTCCTCGGCGAAGAAGATCGTCGAGACGGTGACCCGCACTGGTGCGTCGGTCGCGGGCCCGGTGCCGCTGCCCACTGAGAAGAACGTGTACTGCGTCATCAAGTCGCCGCACAAGTACAAGGACTCGCGCGAGCACTTCGAGATGCGCACGCACAAGCGCCTGATCGACATCCTCGACCCGACTCCCAAGACCGTTGACTCTCTGATGCGACTCGACCTCCCGGCCGGTGTCGACATCGAGATCAAGCTCTGAGGCCCGGTGATCTGAGAGATGGCTAAGCAGATCAAGGGCATCCTGGGCGAGAAGCTCGGCATGACGCAGGTGTGGGACGAGAACAACCGTGTTGTTCCGGTCACCGTCGTCAAGGCCGGCCCCAACGTCGTCACCCAGGTCCGTACGAACGATGTCGACGGCTACGAGTCGGTCCAGATCGCCTTCGGCGAGATCGACCCGCGCAAGGTGAACAAGCCCCTCAAGGGCCACTTCGCCAAGGCCGACGTCACCCCCCGCCGCCACCTTGTCGAGATCCGCACCGCGGACGCCGCCGAGTACACCCTGGGCCAGGAGATCACCGCTGAGGTGTTCGAGTCCGGTGTCAAGGTCGACGTGACCGGCAAGAGCAAGGGCAAGGGCTTCGCCGGTGTCATGAAGCGTCACAACTTCAAGGGCCTCGGCGCCGGACACGGCACCCAGCGCAAGCACCGCTCGCCCGGTTCCATCGGTGGCTGCGCCACCCCGGGCCGCGTGTTCAAGGGCCTCCGCATGGCGGGTCGCATGGGCAACGAGCGGGTCACCACCCAGAACCTGACCGTCCACGCCGTTGACGCGGAGAAGGGTCTGCTGCTCATCAAGGGCGCGGTTCCCGGTCCGAACGGCGGCCTCGTCCTGGTCCGCACCGCGGCCAAGGGGGCCTGAGGTAACCGATGAGCACTGTTGACATCCTTTCGCCGGCGGGCGAGAAGGCCGGTACCGTCGAGCTCCCCGCGGAGATCTTCGGCGTTGAGAAGGTCAGCGTCCCGCTGATCCACCAGGTCGTCGTCGCGCAGCTGGCCGCTGCCCGCCAGGGCACGCACAAGGTCAAGACCCGTGGCGAGGTCCGCGGCGGTGGCAAGAAGCCGTACCGCCAGAAGGGCACCGGTCGCGCCCGTCAGGGTTCGACCCGCGCGCCGCAGTTCGCCGGTGGTGGCGTCGTGCACGGTCCCGTGCCGCGCGACTACTCGCAGCGGACCCCGAAGAAGATGAAGGCCGCGGCCCTGCGCCACGCCCTCACCGACCGGGCCCGCCACAACCGCATCCACGTCGTCTCCGGCGTGGTCGAGGGTGCGACCGCCTCCACCAAGGCCGCTCGGACGCTGTTCGGTAAGATCTCGGAGCGCAAGAACCTGCTCCTGGTCGTCGACCGCGCCGACGAGGCCGCGTGGCTGTCCGCCCGCAACCTGCCCCAGGTCCACATCCTGGAGCCGGGCCAGCTGAACACGTACGACGTTCTCGTCTCGGACGACGTGGTCTTCACCAAGGCCGCTTTCGAGTCCTTCGTCGCCGGCCCGAACAAGGCCAACGACACCGAAGGGAGCGAGGCCTGATGGCTACGCGTCACCCCTCCATCGCCTCGAAGGCCGCCAAGGCCGCCAAGGCCGCGCGCGTCGCCAAGGCGCGCCGCCACGCCGCCGAGGGCAAGAACACCGTCGAGACCCCGCTGAGCAAGTCGTACACGGACCCCCGTGACGTCCTGGTCAAGCCGGTCGTCTCCGAGAAGAGCTACGCGCTCCTCGACGAGAACAAGTACACGTTCATCGTCGACCCGCGTGCCAACAAGACGCAGATCAAGGAGGCCGTCCAGGCGGTCTTCGAGGTCAAGGTCACCGGGGTCAACACGATCAACCGCCAGGGCAAGCGCAAGCGGACCCGCACCGGTTTCGGCCAGCGTGCCGCCACCAAGCGAGCGATCGTGACCCTCGCCGAGGGCGACCGTATCGACATCTTCGGCGGTCCGACCGCCTGACGGCGGTCCGGATCGTCCGATATCGGACGAGGACTGAGAAATGGGTATCCGCAAGTACAAGCCGACGACTCCTGGCCGTCGTGGCGCCAGCGTCGCCGACTTCGTCGAGGTCACGCGGTCCACGCCGGAGAAGTCGCTGGTCCGCCCCCTGCACAGCAAGGGCGGCCGTAACAATTCCGGTCGTGTGACCGTTCGCCACCAGGGTGGCGGACACAAGCGCGCCTACCGCGTGATCGACTTCCGTCGTCACGACAAGGACGGCGTGCCGGCGAAGGTCGCGCACATCGAGTACGACCCCAACCGCACCGCGCGCATCGCGCTGCTGCACTACGCCGACGGTGAGAAGCGCTACATCCTCGCGCCGCGCAACCTGCAGCAGGGCGACCGCGTCGAGAACGGTCCCGGGGCCGACATCAAGCCGGGCAACAACCTGGCCCTCCGCAACATCCCGGTCGGTACCACGATCCACGCGATCGAGCTCCGTCCCGGTGGCGGTGCCAAGTTCGCCCGCTCCGCTGGTGCCTCCGTGCAGCTGCTCGCGAAGGAGGGCACGATGGCCCACCTTCGTATGCCGTCCGGTGAGATCCGCCTGGTCGACCAGCGCTGCCGCGCCACGGTCGGCGAGGTCGGCAACGCCGAGCAGAGCAACATCAACTGGGGCAAGGCCGGCCGCAAGCGCTGGCTGGGCGTCCGCCCGACCGTTCGCGGTGTGGCGATGAACCCGGTTGACCACCCCCACGGTGGTGGTGAGGGCAAGACCTCGGGTGGCCGCCACCCGGTCAGCCCCTGGGGTCAGAAGGAAGGTCGTACTCGTTCTCCCAAGAAGGCGAGCAACAAGTACATCGTCCGCCGCCGCAAGACGAACAAGAAGCGCTAAGGACGGGTTGAGATGCCTCGTAGCTTGAAGAAGGGGCCTTTCGTCGACGACCACCTGATCAAGAAGGTGGACGTACAGAACGAAGCCGGCACCAAGAACGTCATCAAGACCTGGTCCCGCCGCTCGATGATCGTCCCGGCGATGCTGGGCCACACGATCGCGGTGCACAACGGCAAGACCCACATCCCGGTGTTTGTCACCGAGTCCATGGTCGGCCACAAGCTCGGCGAGTTCTCGCCGACGCGCACCTTCCGGGGTCACGTCAAGGACGACCGGAAGTCGAAGCGCCGCTAGTCAGCGGGGTGTGAAAGACCATGACAAACACTGAAGGGACAACCATGGAAGCCAGGGCCCAGGCGCGGTACATCCGCGTCACGCCCATGAAGGCCCGCCGCGTGGTGGACCTCATCCGTGGCATGGACGCCACGGAGGCTCAGGCGGTCCTGCGTTTCGCCCCGCAGGCCGCGAGCGTGCCGGTCGGCAAGGTGCTGGACAGCGCCATCGCCAACGCCGCGCACAACTACGACCACACCGACGCCGACAGCCTCTACATCTCCGAGGCCTACGTCGACGAGGGCCCGACCCTGAAGCGGTTCCGTCCGCGCGCCCAGGGCCGCGCCTACCGGATCCGCAAGCGGACCAGCCACATCACCGTGGTCGTCAGCAGCAAGGAAGGAACCCGGTAATGGGCCAGAAGGTAAACCCGCACGGGTTCCGGCTCGGTGTCACCACCGACTTCAAGTCGCGTTGGTACGCCGACAAGCTGTACAAGGACTACGTCAAGGAAGACGTCGCCATCCGCCGGATGATGACGTCCGGCATGGAGCGCGCCGGCATCTCCAAGGTCGAGATCGAGCGCACCCGTGACCGTGTGCGTGTGGACATCCACACCGCTCGTCCGGGCATCGTCATCGGCCGCCGTGGCGCCGAGGCCGACCGCATCCGCGGTGACCTCGAGAAGCTCACCGGCAAGCAGGTCCAGCTGAACATCCTCGAGGTCAAGAGCCCGGAGACGGACGCTCAGCTGGTGGCCCAGGCCGTCGCCGAGCAGCTGTCCTCCCGCGTCTCCTTCCGCCGTGCCATGCGCAAGAGCATGCAGGGCACGATGAAGGCCGGCGCCAAGGGCATCAAGATCCAGTGCGGTGGCCGCCTCGGTGGCGCCGAGATGTCCCGCTCGGAGTTCTACCGCGAGGGCCGTGTGCCCCTGCACACGCTCCGCGCGAACGTGGACTACGGCTTCTTCGAGGCCAAGACGACCTTCGGCCGCATCGGTGTGAAGGTCTGGATCTACAAGGGCGACGTGAAGAACATCGCCGAGGTCCGCGCCGAGAACGCTGCGGCCCGTGCGGGTAACCGCCCGGCCCGCGGTGGTGCCGACCGCCCGGCCCGTGGTGGCCGCGGTGGCGAGCGGCGCGGTCGCAAGCCGCAGCAGCAGCAGGCTCCGGCCGCCGAGGCCCCCAAGGCCGAGGCCCCGGCCGCTGCCGCTCCGGCTGAGAGCACCGGAACGGAGGCCTGACCGACATGCTGATCCCCCGTAGGGTCAAGCACCGCAAGCAGCACCACCCGAAGCGCCGTGGTCAGGCCAAGGGCGGTACGACGGTCGCGTTCGGCGAGTACGGCATCCAGGCCCTCACGCCGGCGTACGTGACCAACCGCCAGATCGAGGCGGCCCGTATCGCGATGACCCGCCACATCAAGCGTGGCGGCAAGGTCTGGATCAACATCTACCCGGACCGTCCGCTCACGAAGAAGCCCGCCGAGACCCGCATGGGTTCCGGTAAGGGTTCTCCGGAGTGGTGGATCGCGAACGTTCACCCCGGTCGGGTGATGTTCGAGCTGTCGTACCCCAACGAGAAGATCGCCCGTGAGGCGCTGACTCGTGCGGCCCACAAGCTGCCGATGAAGTGCCGGATCGTCAAGCGCGAGGCAGGTGAAGCGTGATGTCGGCCGGTACCAAGGCGTCCGAGCTGCGCGAGCTGGGCAACGAGGAGCTTCTGGGCAAGCTCCGCGAGGCCAAGGAAGAGCTGTTCAACCTCCGTTTCCAGGCGGCGACGGGCCAGCTCGAAAACCACGGCCGTCTGAAGGCGGTCCGCAAGGACATCGCGCGGATCTACACCCTGATGCGCGAGCGTGAGCTGGGCATCGAAACGGTGGAGAACGCATGAGCGAGAACAACGTGACTGAGCAGAACTCCGAGGCGCGCGGCTTCCGCAAGACCCGTGAGGGTCTCGTCGTCAGCGACAAGATGGACAAGACCGTCGTCGTCGCCGTCGAGGACCGCGTCAAGCACGCGCTGTACGGCAAGGTCATCCGCCGTACGAACAAGCTCAAGGCGCACGACGAGCAGAACGCCGCGGGTGTCGGCGACCGCGTCCTCCTGATGGAGACCCGGCCGCTGTCCGCGACGAAGCGCTGGCGCGTCGTCGAGATCCTCGAGAAGGCCAAGTAGGTAATTCCCGCAAGGGAATTCCAGAAGTAGGTTCCTGCGGGGCACCCCTCGCAGGACAGTTCCGCCAGGCTCCGGGGACCGCTCGCTGAGCGGTCCCCGGGGAACCGGCAGACAAACAGGAGATAGACGTGATCCAGCAGGAGTCGCGGCTGCGTGTCGCCGACAACACTGGTGCGAAGGAAATCCTTTGCATCCGTGTGCTCGGTGGCTCCGGTCGCCGCTACGCGGGCATCGGTGACGTCATCGTCGCCACCGTCAAGGACGCGATCCCCGGTGGCAACGTGAAGAAGGGTGACGTCGTCAAGGCGGTCATCGTTCGCACCGTCAAGGAGCGCCGCCGTCCGGACGGCTCGTACATCCGCTTCGACGAGAACGCCGCCGTCATTCTGAAGAACGACGGCGACCCTCGCGGCACCCGTATCTTCGGCCCCGTGGGCCGTGAGCTGCGCGAGAAGAAGTTCATGAAGATCATCTCCCTCGCGCCGGAGGTGCTGTGAGCATGAAGATCAAGAAGGGCGACCTGGTCCAGGTCATCACCGGTAAGGACAAGGGCAAGCAGGGCAAGGTCATCGCGGCCTACCCCCGCGAGGACCGCGTCCTGGTCGAGGGTGTCAACCGGGTCAAGAAGCACACCAAGGCCGGCCCGACCGCCAGCGGTTCCCAGGCCGGCGGCATCGTGACCACCGAGGCCCCGATCCACGTCTCCAACGTCCAGCTGGTCGTGGAGAAGGACGGCAACAAGGTCGTCACGCGCGTCGGTTACCGCTTCGACGACGAGGGCAACAAGATCCGCGTTGCCAAGCGGACGGGTGAGGACATCTGATGGCTACCACCACTGCCCCGCGTCTGAAGCAGAAGTACCGCGGCGAGATCGCCCCCAAGCTGCGTGACGAGTTCAAGTACGAGAACGTCATGCAGATCCCGGGCCTCGTCAAGATCGTGGTCAACATGGGTGTGGGCGACGCCGCCCGCGACTCCAAGCTGATCGAGGGCGCCATCCGCGACCTCACCACGATCACCGGCCAGAAGCCCGCGGTCACCAAGGCCCGCAAGTCCATCGCGCAGTTCAAGCTGCGTGAGGGACAGCCGATCGGTGCCCACGTCACGCTCCGTGGCGACCGCATGTGGGAGTTCCTGGACCGCACCCTGTCGCTCGCGCTGCCGCGCATCCGCGACTTCCGTGGTCTGTCCCCCAAGCAGTTCGACGGCCGTGGCAACTACACCTTCGGTCTCACGGAGCAGGTCATGTTCCACGAGATCGACCAGGACAAGATCGACCGTGTCCGGGGTATGGACATCACCGTGGTCACCACGGCGACCAACGACGAAGAGGGCCGCGCCCTTCTCCGTCACCTCGGCTTCCCGTTCAAGGAGGCGTGAGCGAGATGGCGAAGAAGGCTCTCATCGCGAAGGCTGCTCGCAAGCCCAAGTTCGGTGTGCGTGGCTACACCCGCTGCCAGCGCTGCGGTCGCCCGCACTCCGTGTACCGCAAGTTCGGCCTGTGCCGCGTGTGCCTTCGTGAGATGGCTCACCGTGGCGAGCTGCCGGGCGTGACCAAGAGTTCCTGGTAACAACCCACTTGGGTTGAATCAGGACTCTCGGTAAGCAACTGGGGTCGGCAGGATGCCCACCCCCCATGGCTTAGGCTTGTGGGGTTGGGCGCCTGCCGCGCCCTAAACGACTTACTACGCCGTAGGTCCACCGCGCCGCACCCGTCCCGTCTCGGATCGGGGAGAGGGATGGCGCACCAGGAAACCCCGGCGAGAGAGGCCGAAGGCCAATTCATGACCATGACTGATCCGATCGCAGACATGCTTACGCGTCTGCGGAACGCGAACTCGGCATACCACGACTCCGTGACGATGCCGGCATCGAAGATCAAGTCGCACATCGCGGAGATCCTCCAGCAGGAGGGCTTCATCACCGGCTGGAAGACCGAGGACGCCGAGGTCGGCAAGAACCTCGTCCTCGAGCTGAAGTACGGCCCGAACCGTGAGCGCTCCATCGCGGGCATCAAGCGGATCTCGAAGCCCGGTCTCCGGGTCTACGCGAAGTCCACCAACCTGCCGAAGGTGCTCGGCGGCCTCGGCGTGGCGATCATCTCCACGTCGCACGGGCTCCTCACCGACAAGCAGGCCGGCAAGAAGGGCGTAGGCGGGGAAGTCCTCGCCTACGTCTGGTAGCGGAAGGGAACGGAGGAAAAAGCTATGTCGCGTATTGGCAAGCTCCCCATCACGGTTCCCGCCGGCGTGGACGTCACCATCGACGGCCAGACGGTCTCGGTCAAGGGCCCCAAGGGCTCGCTGACCCACACCGTCGTGGCGCCGATCGAGATCGCCAAGGGTGAGGACGGCGTCCTGAACGTCACCCGCCCCAACGACGAGCGTCAGAGCAAGGCCCTGCACGGCCTGTCCCGCACGCTGGTGGCGAACATGATCACCGGCGTGACCCAGGGTTACGTGAAGAAGCTCGAGATCAGCGGTGTCGGTTACCGCGTGACGGCCAAGGGTTCGAACCTCGAGTTCGCGCTCGGCTACAGCCACCCGATCACCGTCGAGGCACCCGAGGGCATCACCTTCAAGGTGGAGGCCCCCACCCGCTTCTCGGTCGAGGGCATCGACAAGCAGAAGGTCGGCGAGGTTGCGGCCAACATCCGCAAGCTGCGCAAGCCCGACCCGTACAAGGCCAAGGGCGTCAAGTACGAGGGCGAAGTCATCCGCCGCAAGGTCGGAAAGGCGGGTAAGTAAGCCATGGCATACGGGCAGAAGATCCTCAAGGGCGACGCCTACAAGCGCGCCGCGATCAAGCGCCGTCACATCCGGATCCGCAAGAACCTTTCCGGTACGGCGGAGCGTCCCCGTCTGGTCGTGACCCGCTCCAACCGCCACATCGTGGCGCAGGTGATCGACGACCTCAAGGGCCACACCGTGGCATCGGCGTCCACGCTGGACACGTCGATCCGCGGCGGCGAGGGCGACAAGTCCGCGCAGGCCAAGCAGGTCGGCGCCCTGGTCGCCGAGCGTGCCAAGGCCGCCGGTGTCGAGGCTGTCGTGTTCGACCGTGGTGGCAACCAGTACGCCGGGCGCATCGCCGCCCTGGCGGACGCCGCCCGCGAAGCCGGCCTGAAGTTCTGAGCCGGTTCCGAGCTAGCGGAAACAGAGAGAGGTAATTCCAATGGCTGGACCCCAGCGCCGCGGTGGCGGTGCCGGTGGCGGCGAGCGGCGGGACCGGAAGGGCCGTGACGGCGGCGCAGCTGCCGCCGAGAAGACCGCGTACGTTGAGCGCGTCGTCGCGATCAACCGCGTCGCCAAGGTTGTGAAGGGTGGTCGTCGCTTCAGCTTCACCGCGCTGGTCGTGGTGGGCGACGGTGACGGCACCGTGGGTGTCGGATACGGCAAGGCCAAGGAGGTGCCGGCCGCCATCGCCAAGGGTGTTGAGGAGGCCAAGAAGCACTTCTTCAAGGTCCCCCGCATCCAGGGCACCATCCCGCACCCGATCCAGGGTGAGAAGGCTGCCGGCGTCGTGCTGCTCAAGCCCGCGTCCCCGGGTACCGGTGTTATCGCCGGTGGTCCGGTGCGTGCCGTGCTCGAGTGCGCCGGTATCCACGACATCCTGTCGAAGTCGCTCGGCTCCGACAACGCGATCAACATCGTGCACGCCACCGTGGCGGCCCTCAAGGGCCTGCAGCGTCCGGAGGAGGTCGCGGCCCGCCGCGGTCTGCCCCTGGAGGACGTCGCTCCGGCGGCTCTCCTGCGTGCGCGTGCCGGGGCGGGTGCGTAATCATGGCGCAGCTCAAGATCACGCAGACGAAGTCCTACATCGGCAGCAAGCAGAACCACCGTGACACCCTGCGTTCCCTGGGCCTCAAGCGCCTGGGTGACGTGGTCGTCAAGGAGGACCGCCCCGAGTTCCGCGGCATGGTGCACACCGTCCGCCACCTCGTGACGGTCGAGGAGGTCGACTGATCATGGCGGAGCAGAACCCGCTCAAGATCCACAACCTCCGTCCCGCCCCGGGCGCCAAGACCGCCAAGACCCGTGTGGGTCGTGGTGAGGCGTCGAAGGGTAAGACGGCCGGTCGTGGTACCAAGGGCACCAAGGCCCGCTACCAGGTTCCGGAGCGCTTCGAGGGCGGCCAGATGCCGCTGCACATGCGCCTCCCGAAGCTGAAGGGCTTCAAGAACCCGTTCAAGACGGAGTACCAGGTCGTCAACCTCGACAAGCTGGCCGCGCTCTACCCGCAGGGTGGCGAGGTCACGGTCGAGGACCTGGTGGCCAAGGGTGCCGTTCGCAAGAACAGCCTCGTCAAGGTCCTCGGCCAGGGCGAGGTCTCCGTGGCGCTGCAGGTGACGGTCGACGCCGTCTCCGGCTCCGCCAAGGAGAAGATCACCGCCGCCGGCGGTAGCGTCACCGAGCTGGTCTGAAACTCTCGGACGTCTCGATGACCTGAACGTCCCGACCGGGGATACCCACAAATGGGGTATCCCCGGTTGGTCGTTCCTAGGGGGGCGGTGTCGCCGGTAAGGTGGCCTGCACTGTCCGCTTCCACCGGATGCCGCATCATGGGCACTCGGGGCGGCAGTCGTCCGTTGTCCATTCGTCGTTCTCAGTTGGAACCTCACAACCGTCACCCTGACGCACGTGCGCGGGGGTCGCAGGAGGCACCGTGCTCACCGGCTTCGCCCGGGCGTTCAGGACGCCCGACCTGCGCAAGAAGCTGCTCTTCACACTCGGCATCATCGTGGTGTACCGCGTCGGTACCCACATCCCGATCCCGGGTGTCAACTACAAGGCCGTACAGACGTGCGTGACCGAGGCCTCCGGCAGCCAGGGCCTCTTCGGACTGGTCAACATGTTCAGCGGCGGCGCGCTGCTGCAGATCACGATCTTCGCCCTCGGGATCCTGCCGTACATCACGGCGAGCATCATCCTGCAGCTGCTGACCGTGGTCATCCCGCGTCTGGAGGCCCTCAAGAAGGAGGGCCAGTCCGGCACGGCGAAGATCACCCAGTACACCCGTTACCTGACGGTGGCGCTCGCCATCCTGCAGGGCACCGGCCTGGTGGCCACCGCCCGCAGCGGCGCCCTGTTCTCCGGGTGCACGGCGGCCTCGAACATCGTCCCCGACCAGGCGATCTTCAACACCGTCGTCATGGTGGTCTGCATGACCGCCGGTACGGTGCTCGTGATGTGGCTCGGCGAGCTGGTCACCGACCGCGGCATCGGCAACGGCATGTCGATCCTGATGTTCATCTCGATCGCCGCGACGTTCCCGTCCGCGCTGTGGTCCATCAAGAAGTCGGGCAAGCTGGCCGGCGGCTGGATCGAGTTCGGCACCGTGCTGCTGGTCGGCCTGATCATGGTCGGCCTGGTCGTCTTCGTCGAGCAGGCCCAGCGCCGCATCCCGGTGCAGTACGCGAAGCGCATGATCGGCCGCCGTTCCTACGGCGGTACGTCGACGTACATCCCGCTCAAGGTGAACCAGGCGGGTGTGATCCCCGTCATCTTCGCCTCGTCGCTGCTCTACATCCCGGCGCTGGTGGCCCAGTTCTCCGGCGGCAACTCGGGCTGGAAGACCTGGGTCCAGCAGAACCTGACCAAGGGCGACCACCCGCTCTACATCACCGCGTACTTCTTGCTCATCGTGTTCTTCGCGTTCTTCTACGTGGCGATCTCCTTCAACCCCGAAGAAGTCGCTGACAACATGAAGAAGTATGGTGGCTTCATCCCGGGCATCCGGGCTGGCCGGCCGACCGCTGAGTACCTTTCGTACGTGCTCAACCGGATCACCTGGCCGGGTTCGCTGTACCTGGGGCTGATCGCTCTCGTACCGACAGTGGCGTTGGTCGGCTTCGGGGCAAGCCAGAACTTCCCGTTCGGCGGTACCAGCATCCTGATCATCGTGGGTGTCGGTCTGGAGACGGTGAAGCAGATCGAGAGCCAGCTCCAGCAGCGCAATTACGAAGGGTTCCTCCGCTGATGCGAATCGTCCTCGTCGGGCCGCCTGGCGCAGGCAAGGGTACGCAGGCCACGCGCCTGGCCGAGAAGCTGTCGATCCCGCACATCTCCACGGGCGACCTGTTCCGCGCCAACATCAGCAGGCAGACGGAGCTGGGCAAGCTCGCGAAGTCCTTCATGGACGCCGGCAACCTCGTCCCCGACGAGGTCACCATCGCCATGGCCAAGGACCGCATGGAGCAGCCGGACGCCGGGAACGGCTTCCTGCTGGACGGCTTCCCGCGCAACGTGTCGCAGGCCCAGGCGCTGGACGAGACCCTTGAGGCCGAGAGCATCAAGCTCGACGCGGTGCTCGACCTGGAGGTCCCCGAGGACGAGGTCGTCAAGCGGATCGCCGGCCGGCGCATCTGCCGCAACGACTCCAGCCACGTCTTCCACGTGTCGTACAGCAAGCCGAAGCGGGAAGGCGTCTGCGACGTCTGCGGCGGCGAGCTGTACCAGCGGGACGACGACCACGAGGACACCGTCCGCAAGCGGCTGGAGGTCTACCACACGCAGACCGAGCCGATCATCGACTACTACCGCAAGCAGGGCCTGGTCGTGACGATCTCGTCGCTCGGCCCGGTCGACGAGATCACGCGTCGCGCCCTGGAGGCGCTGAAGCGTGAGGACGTCACCCAGTAGTCTCCACGCCGGTCGCAGCCGCGGTCCCTCCTGGCAGGGGCCGCGGCTGCGCTGTGGGCGCACCGGCGCCCGTATGGTTGAAGTAATCGGCCCCCGGTCCCAGAAAGGCCCCGTCCCCATGGTGCAGATCAAGACCCCCGAGCAGATCGCCACAATGCGTGCGGCGGGGCTGGTCGTCGCCGCGATCCACGCGGCCACCCGGGAGGCGGCCGTGCCGGGCGCGAGCACCAAGGACCTGGACCAGGTGGCCCGCAAGGTGCTCGCCGAGCACAACGCCAAGCCGAACTTCCTCGGCTACGGCGGCTTCCCGGCCACGATCTGCACCTCGGTCAACGAGGTCGTGGTCCACGGCATCCCCTCCGACGAGGTCGTCCTCAAGGACGGCGACGTCATCTCCATCGACTGCGGCGCGATCGTCGACGGCTGGCACGGCGACGCGGCCTACACGGCGTTCGTCGGTTCCGGGCACGCCCCGGAGCTGGTCGAGCTGTCCCGGGTGACCGAGGAGTCGATGTGGGCGGGCATCGCGGCGATGAAGCAGGGCAACCGCCTCGTGGACATCTCCCGTGCCGTCGAGACCTACATCCGCCGCCAGCCCAAGCCGGGCGGCGGCCGCTACGGCATCATCGAGGACTACGGCGGCCACGGCATCGGCACCGAGATGCACATGGACCCGCACCTGCTGAACTACGTCGACCGCCGCCGCGGCAAGGGCCTCAAGCTGGTCCCCGGCCTGTGCCTGGCCATCGAGCCCATGGTCTCCCTCGGCACCCCGAAGACCCGGGTGCTGGAGGACGAGTGGACCGTCATCACGACGGACGGCACGTGGTCCTCGCACTGGGAGCACTCGGTCGCCCTCACCGAGCAGGGTCCGCTGGTCCTGACGGCTCCCGACGGCGGCAAGGCGAAGCTGGCGGAGTACGGGATCACGGCGGCACCGGACCCGCTAGGCTGATCACCGGCCGCGGCGAGGGCCGCCGGTCGGAGGCCGGCGCAGCCACTCGAAGCCTGTGAGGCGCCCCGGCGCCGATCCCGCGAGGGGGGCGTCAGAAGTGGGTCGGCACGTGGTCCTCGCACTGGGAGCACTCGGTCGCCCTCACCGAGCAGGGTCCGCTGGTCCTGACGGCTCCCGACGGCGGCAAGGCGAAGCCGGCGGAGTACGGGATCACGGCGGCACCGGACCCGCTGGCCTGACGGCGGCACGGCACGTCGGCCACCGGACCCCCTCGCCCGAGCGGGCTTGAGCAACCCCGGGGCTTGCGGCGTAATGATCTCCGGGGCGGGGCAGACTTTTCCGATTCGTGTTTCCGGGTGCGCTGACGTAGACTGACTCGTCGGCTCTCGTGCACCCGCATGTCCGCATGCGCCCGCAAGGGAAGCAGAGAGAGTCGATCAAGGTAGTCGATTCGAAGGGCGAAGCGTGGCCAAGAAGCAAGGTGCCATCGAGATCGAGGGCACTGTCGTCGAGTCTCTGCCGAACGCCATGTTCAAGGTCGAGCTCCAGAACGGCCACCAGGTCCTGGCACACATCAGCGGCAAGATGCGCATGCACTACATCCGCATCCTCCCTGACGACCGGGTCGTGGTGGAGCTGTCTCCGTACGACCTGACGCGTGGCCGGATCGTCTACCGGTACAAGTAGATCTTGCCCACGTCCCGTGGCCGCCAGGCCGCGGGTCCGCCGGCAACTGACCCGGAGAACCTCACATCCCATGAAGGTCAAGCCGAGCGTCAAGAAGATCTGCGACAAGTGCAGGGTGATCCGCCGTCACGGCCGGGTCATGGTCATCTGCGAGAACCCGCGCCACAAGCAGCGCCAGGGCTGACGCACGACCGACCGCACCCTCTGCACCTGATTCGCAGAGATTCGCGCGACGCGAGCTGAATATGTTCATACGCAGGTCCCGAGCGGCGAGTCCGTCCGCTCGACACCCCCGGTTCGGAGGCCGGGGACCCAGTTCGTACCTCGTACGGCGGCTGGGAACCGGTCCTGCGGAAGACCTCCGAAGATCAACTGGAGCCATTGAATGGCACGCGTTTCCGGTGTTGACATCCCGCGCGAAAAGCGCGTGGAGGTCGCCCTGACCTACGTGTTCGGCATCGGCCGGACCCTCTCCCAGCAGACGCTGGTTGCCACCGGCATCGACCCGAACACCCGCGTTCGCGACCTCTCCGAGGAGCAGCTCGTCGCGATCCGCGAGTACGTCGACAACAACATCAAGACCGAGGGTGACCTCCGTCGCGAGATCCAGGCCGACATCCGCCGCAAGGTCGAGATCGGCTGCTACCAGGGTCTGCGGCACCGCCGCGGTCTGCCCGTCCGCGGTCAGCGCACCAGCACGAACGCCCGTACCCGCAAGGGCCCGCGTCGCGCCATCGCCGGCAAGAAGAAGCCGGGCAAGAAGTAGTCCGCAGCGGACTCGCCGTCCAGCGGTCTTCGCTGTAGGACCGACCACCTCCCGTAGGAGAAGACATGCCCCCCAAGGGACGTCAGGGCGCTGCCAAGAAGGTGCGCCGCAAGGAAAAGAAGAACGTCGCTCACGGCCACGCGCACATCAAGAGCACGTTCAACAACACGATCGTCTCGATCACGGACCCGTCCGGCAACGTGATCTCCTGGGCCTCCGCCGGCCACGTCGGCTTCAAGGGCTCCCGGAAGTCCACGCCGTTCGCCGCGCAGATGGCCGCCGAGTCGGCTGCCCGCCGCGCCCAGGAGCACGGCATGCGCAAGGTCGACGTGTTCGTGAAGGGCCCGGGTTCCGGTCGTGAGACCGCCATCCGTTCGCTCCAGGCGACCGGTCTCGAGGTCGGCTCCATCCAGGACGTCACCCCGACCCCGCACAACGGCTGCCGCCCGCCGAAGCGTCGTCGCGTCTGACGTAGGTGCTCAGGCGGTCCGGCCTCCGGCTGGGGGTGTGGGGGTCGCCCCCCACAATCTCGCAGTACGGCTGCCGCCCGCCGAAGCGTCGTCGCGTCTGACCCTGTCGATCGCGGTTGTCTGCTCCGCGCGAGCGGAGGTGACCCGCGTCGTCGGGTCTGACCTCGCTTCACAAGGCTTGTCGGGCGGTACGGCTCTTTCGGGTCGTGCCGCCCGTACCCTTGCAGTACCGCACCCCGTCGGGTGCGGTCCCGTCGGACGTCAAATAGCGGGCGTCCACGAAAGAAGGATCTGATCCACAGATGCTGATCGCTCAGCGACCCTCGTTGACCGAAGAGGTCGTCGACGAGTTCCGCTCCCGGTTCGTGATCGAGCCGCTGGAGCCGGGCTTCGGCTACACCCTCGGCAACTCCCTCCGCCGCACCCTCCTGTCGTCGATCCCCGGCGCTGCTGTCACCAGCATCCGCATCGACGGCGTCCTGCACGAGTTCACCACCGTGCCGGGCGTCAAGGAGGACGTCACCGACCTGATCCTCAACATCAAGCAGCTGGTCGTCTCCTCGGAGCACGACGAGCCGGTCGTGATGTACCTGCGCAAGCAGGGCCCGGGTCTGGTCACCGCCGCCGACATCGCGCCCCCGGCCGGTGTCGAGGTCCACAACCCCGACCTCGTCCTCGCCACGCTCAACGGCAAGGGCAAGCTGGAGATGGAGCTGACCGTCGAGCGCGGTCGCGGCTACGTCTCCGCCGTGCAGAACAAGCAGGTGGGCCAGGAGATCGGCCGTATCCCGGTCGACTCCATCTACTCGCCGGTGCTCAAGGTCACGTACAAGGTCGAGGCGACCCGTGTCGAGCAGCGCACCGACTTCGACAAGCTGATCGTCGACGTCGAGACCAAGCAGGCCATGCGTCCGCGTGATGCCATGGCGTCGGCCGGCAAGACCCTGGTCGAGCTGTTCGGTCTGGCCCGTGAGCTGAACATCGACGCCGAGGGCATCGACATGGGCCCGTCCCCGACGGACGCCGCCCTGGCCGCCGACCTGGCGCTGCCGATCGAGGAGCTGGAGCTCACCGTCCGTTCGTACAACTGCCTCAAGCGCGAGGGCATCCACTCCGTGGGTGAGCTGGTCGCCCGCTCCGAGGCCGATCTGCTCGACATCCGCAACTTCGGTGCGAAGTCGATCGACGAGGTCAAGGCGAAGCTGGCCGGTATGGGCCTGGCCCTCAAGGACAGCCCGCCCGGATTCGACCCGACCGCCGCCGCGGACGCCTTCGGCGCGGACGACGACGCGGACGCCGGGTTCGTCGAGACCGAGCAGTACTGAGCGCTCCGCGAGGAGGCCGGTTCTGCGGCTGCGGGCCCGCTGCGGCTGGTCGCGCAGTTCCCTGCGCCCCTTGGGGGCGCAGGGTCTCCGACAGGCGACCGCCTGCTCGGATACTGACCCCGGTACCTGATACGGCCGGGGCAGACACCTAGGAGAAACATCATGCCGAGGCCCACCAAGGGTGCCCGTCTGGGCGGCAGCGCCGCGCACGAGAAGCTGCTCCTCGCGAACCTCGCGAAGAGCCTCTTCGAGCACGGCCGTATCACCACCACCGAGGCGAAGGCCCGCCGCCTGCGTCCGTACGCCGAGCGTCTGGTCACCAAGGCGAAGAAGGGCGACCTTCACAACCGCCGTCAGGTGCTCCAGGTCATCACGGACAAGAGCGTCGTCCACACGCTCTTCACCGAGATCGGCCCGCGGTACGAGAACCGTCCCGGTGGTTACACCCGCATCACCAAGATCGGCAACCGCCGTGGCGACAACGCGCCCATGGCCGTCATCGAGCTGGTCGAGGCGCTGACGGTGCAGCAGCAGGCCACCGGCGAGGCCGAGGCCGCCACCAAGCGCGCGGTCAAGGAGGCCGAGGAGGCCAAGGTCGAGCAGACCGAGGCCACCGAGGCTGCGGCCGAGGAGTCCAAGGACGCCTGAGGCTCCGGCTGACGCCTGAAGCGGGCCCGCCCCTCACGGGGGGCGGGCCCGCTTCCGTCTTTTTGGCACCGGCGGGTGCCCTGAGAGGATTCCCGTGTGAGTGACGAACCAGAGCCCGGCCAGGTCCGTGTCCGCCTCGACCTGTCCTACGACGGCAGCGACTTCCACGGCTGGGCCAAGCAGGCCGGCGGGAAGCGGACCGTGCAGGGCGAGATCGAGGACGCGCTGCGCACGGTCACGCGGTCCCGTCGGACCTACGAGCTGACCGTCGCCGGACGGACCGACGCCGGGGTGCACGCGCGCGGCCAGGTGGCCCACGTGGACCTGCCGGAGGAGGTCTGGCGCGAGCACCACGAGAAGCTGCTCAAGCGGCTCGCCGGGCGGCTGCCCAAGGACGTACGGGTGTGGGCGCTGAGGCCCGCGCCGAGCGGCTTCAACGCCCGGTTCGCCGCCGTCTGGCGCCGGTACGCCTACCGGGTCACCGACAACCCCGGCGGCGTCGATCCGCTGCTGCGGGGGCACGTGCTGTGGCACGACTGGCCGCTGGACGTCGAGGCGATGAACGAGGCCGCCCGGCCGCTGCTCGGCGAGCACGACTTCGCCGCCTACTGCAAGAAGCGCGAGGGCGCGACGACCATCCGCACGCTCCAGGAGCTGAGCCTTCGGCGCGGCGACGACGGGATCGTCACGGCCACCGTCCGCGCCGACGCCTTCTGCCACAACATGGTGCGCTCCCTGATCGGGGCGCTGCTCTTCGTCGGGGACGGCCACCGTCCGCCGGACTGGCCCGGGAAGGTGCTGGCCGCGGGCGTACGGGACTCCGCGGTGCACGTCGTACGGCCGCACGGGCTGACCCTGGAGGAGGTCGGCTACCCGGCCGACGAGCTGCTGGCCGCGCGCAGCCGCGAGGCGCGCAACAAGCGGTCGCTGCCGGCCACCGGCTGCTGCTGATCCCGGCCCGCTCACCCTGCGTGACGGTACGGTCGGTGCCGCGCGGGAACTCGCGGGAACGGCCCGCTCGCCGTACGGCAGCGGCGGCGCACGTACGGCGAGGAGGGCGGAACCATGCGGCTCACCGTCATCGGCACCGGCTACCTGGGTGCCACGCACGCCGCCTGCATGGCGGAGCTGGGGCACGAGGTGGTCGGGGTCGACGTCGACGCGGACAAGGTCGCCGCGCTGGAGGCGGGCCGGGTGCCGTTCCACGAGCCGCGGCTGGCGGGGTTGGTCGCCCGGCACACGGCGGGCGGGCGGCTGCGGTTCACGTCCTCGTACGAGGAGGCCGGCGCGTTCGGGCAGGTGCACTTCGTGTGTGTGGGCACCCCGCAGCGCAGGGACGGCGACGGGGCCGACCTGACGTGTGTCGAGAGCGCCTTCGACGCCATCGCGCGGCACGCGCGCAAGGGTGCGCTGCTGGTGGGCAAGTCGACGGTGCCCGTCGGCACGGCGGCGGGGCTGGCCGCCCGGCACGGCAGGGTCGAGGTCGCCTGGAACCCCGAGTTCCTGCGGGAGGGCTTCGCCGTCGTGGACACGCTGCGGGCGGACCGGCTGGTGTTCGGGGTGCGCACGGCGCGCGCGGAGCGGCTGCTGCGGACGGTGTACGCGTCCCCCCTCGGGGCGGGAACGCCGCTGGTCGTGACCGACTTCGCCACCGCGGAACTGGTGAAGACGGCCGCGAATTCCTTTCTGGCCACGAAGATCTCCTTCATCAACGCGATGGCCGAGGTGTGCGAGGCGGCCGGGGGCGACGTGCGGAAGCTGTCCGAGGCGCTGGGGTGCGACGACCGGATCGGGCGGGCGTTCCTGCGGGCCGGGGTCGGCTTCGGCGGCGGCTGCCTGCCCAAGGACCTCCGTGCCTTCGCGCACCGGGCCGCCGAGCTGGGCGTGGACCTGGGCTTGCTGCGCCAGGTCGACGCGATCAACATGCGGCGCCGGGACCGGGTGATCGCGCTGGCCCGGGAGCTGTGCGGGGGCACGGTCCTCGGGGCGCGGGTGGCGGTGCTGGGCGCGGCCTTCAAGCCGGACTCCGACGACATCCGCGACTCGCCCGCGCTGAACGTGGCCGCGCGGCTGGATCTCGACGGTGCCGACGTGACGGTCTACGACCCCGCAGCCATGGACAACGCGCGCAAGGCGTTCCCGCTGCTCGGGTACGCGCTGTCGGTGGACGAGGCGCTGCGCGGGGCGGAGCTGGTGCTGCACCTGACCGAGTGGCCGCAGTTCCGGGAGGTCGATCCGCGCCGGGCGGCGGCACTGGTGTACCGTCCGCGGATCGTGGACGGGCGGGGCGTGCTGGACGCGGCCCGCTGGACGGCGGCGGGCTGGCGCTTTCGGGCGCTGGGCGCTCCCGTGCCGGCCGGGGAGGGCGAGGAGAGATGACGGAGCCGATGGAGCACGGCGCGGGCGCGGGCGGCGGCGGGGACGTACGGGTCACGGTGGTGATGCCGACGTACAACGAGGCGGGGAACCTGCCGCGGATGGCCGAGGCGGTGCTGGGGCTGCCGGTGGCCGGGCTGCGGCTCCTCGTCGTCGACGACGACAGCCCGGACGGCACGGGGCGGGTCGCCGACGAGCTGGCGGAGAAGTACGGCGTGGACGGTGCGTCGGGGCACCGCCGGATGGGCGTGCTGCACCGCACCCGCAAGGACGGTCTGGGCCGGGCGTACACGGAGGGCATGACGGCCGCGCTGGCGGACGGCGCCGACTACGTGGTGCAGATGGACGCCGACGGGAGCCATCCGGTGGAGGCGGTGCCGCGCATGCTGGGCGAGGCGCGCGCCTCGGGTGCCGGGCTGGTGGTGGGCAGCCGGTACGTGGCGGGCGGTTCGCTGGACGAGCAGTGGGGCGCCCACCGGGTGCTGCTGTCCCGGTTCGCGAACGCCTATGCGCGGGCCGTGCTGGGGACGGAGATCAAGGACATCACCGCGGGCTTCAACCTGTGGTCGGCGGCCACCCTGCGGGACGTGGACCTGTCGACGCTGGACAGCGCGGGCTACAGCTTCCAGGTGGAGCTGAAGTACCGGGCGGTGCGGGCCGGGCACCGGGCGGTGGAGGTGCCGATCCGCTTCGAGGAGCGCACCGAGGGTGTCTCGAAGATGACGTTGCGTACGCAGCTGGAGTCGGCGGTGGTGCCGATCAGGCTGCGGCTGAAGCGCCGGTAGGGCAGGCCCTGGGCCGGGCCGTGCGCCTCGTCACTGGTGGGCGGCGGCGGAGGCCTGGACCTCGCCGCGCCGGCGGATCTGCCGGAAGGCGTACTCGGCGAGGTCGTCGCCGGTGCGGAACACCTTGGTGTCCTTGGGGGTGACGTCCTTGCCGCCGGGGAGGCCGGTGAGGGTGAAGTAGGCGTAGCGGCCGTAGGAGTTGGTGGTGGAGCGGCAGACCGCGCCGTCGCAGAAGGCCTTGACGCCGCCGCCGGTGAGCGGCTTGACGATGCTCTTCTTGTCGGCCTGGCCCTTGGCCTTGTCGGCCTGTGCCCCGGTGTCGAAGACGGCGACGCCGACGGTGACGGCGATGCCGCCGCGGGTGTAGGTCGCGCGCATCAGGCGGGTGCAGCCGTTGCCGGTGAGGACCTTGGCGAGGGTGCCCTGGGCGGCGGAGGCGCAGTTCCTGGTGTCGGCCGTGGGGCCCTTCTCGTAGGGGGCCCCGTTCATGGTGAGCCGGGCGTCGGGGAAGAAGGTGTCCGCGCCGAGCGGGGCGGTGTCCTTCTTCACGTCGGCTATGAAGTCCTTCGGGTCCAGCGGCGGCGGGGCGCTGGTGGACGCGAAGGAGGGGGCGGCGGCCGAGCCGCTGGGCAGGGTGGCGGTGGCGGGCAGCTGGGAGGCGTGGTCGCCGGAGGCGCCGTTGTCGCTGTTCGCCGAGACCACGGCGACGGCGACGGCCGCACCGATCGCGACGGTGGCCAGCGCGCCCCCGCCGATGAACAGCAGCCTGCGCCGCTTGTTGCGCGTCTCGGAGGCCTCGGCGAGTGCCGCCCAGTCCGGGGTCCCGTCGTCGCCGCCACCGTTCCCCGGCTGCTGTGAATTCGGTTTCCAGGGATCCCACTGGGACTGCGAGCCGCCCCCCTGCCCATCACTCATGGGCCGCATCCTAACGGCGCCGCCCGCACCCACACCCCGGCCCGGCCACCACCGGGCCCGCCCGCCGCCCGGCCCGGCCGTACACTGGGGTGGAACTGGCGGGACCGGCGCGGCGCCCCCGTTTTGACCCGTGGTGTGCCGCGCGGGTACTCTGCTTGTTCGTTGTGTATTGGCTTGGCTCTTCTCACGGACCCGGCCCTTACACCGGTCCACCGGGCCGATGACCAGCGACCAGCACGCGGTTTGCGTCACCGCTGTGCGGTCAGGGCTGTCGTGATCGTCTTCGGTGACCTTGTCAGGACCATTCACTGAAGAAGCGAAGGCTACGAACCGTGCGTACGTACAGCCCCAAGCCCGGCGACATCACGCGCCAGTGGCACGTCATCGACGCCCAGGACGTCGTCCTGGGTCGCCTGGCGACCACTGCCGCCACCCTTCTGCGGGGTAAGCACAAGCCGATCTACGCGCCGCACGTCGACGCTGGTGACTTCGTCATCATCATCAACGCCGACAAGGTGCACCTCTCCGGCAACAAGCGGACCCAGAAGATGGCGTACCGCCACTCCGGCTACCCGGGCGGTCTGCGCTCCGTCCGCTACGACGACCTCCTCACGAACAACCCCGAGAAGGCCGTCGAGAAGGCCGTCAAGGGCATGCTCCCCAAGAACTCCCTGGGCCGTCAGATGCTCTCGAAGCTGAAGGTCTACAAGGGTGACCAGCACCCGCACGGCGCCCAGCAGCCGGTGCCGTTCGAGATCACCCAGGTCGCGCAGTAAGTCCGGCCACCCCCTAAGACTGAACAGAATCTGAGGAGAATCGTGGCCGAGACCACTGCCGAGCAGCCGATCGAAGAGATCGACATCGAGAGCTACACCACCGAGTCCGAGGTGCCCGTCGAGGGCGAGTACACCTCGGAGTCCATGGCTTCCCGCTTCGGCGAGCCGCAGCCGGCCGCCGGCCTGGGCCGCCGGAAGAACGCCATCGCCCGCGTCCGGATCGTCCCGGGCACCGGCAAGTGGAAGATCAACGGTCGCACCCTCGAGGACTACTTCCCGAACAAGGTGCACCAGCAGGAAGTCAACGAGCCCTTCAAGGTGCTGGAGCTCGAGGGCCGTTACGACGTCGTCGCCCGTATCGCCGGTGGCGGTGTCTCCGGCCAGGCCGGTGCCCTCCGTCTCGGTGTCGCCCGCGCCCTGAACGAGGCCGACGTCGACAACAACCGCGGCCCGCTCAAGAAGGCCGGCTTCCTCAAGCGCGACGACCGTGCGGTCGAGCGCAAGAAGGCCGGTCTCAAGAAGGCCCGCAAGGCTCCGCAGTACAGCAAGCGCTAATCTGCGGCTGCCTGCGGACAGGCCTACTCCGAACGCCCCGGCGGCACGCCACTGTGCCGCCGGGGCGTTCGTTTATCACCGGCCTTGGGCGTATAACGGCACAAGGTGCTCTAGTGCTCTACCGCTCAGGTGTTCACGTGCTCAAATGCCGGTCTGATCGGATACCCGGCCCCGGGATCCGTGGGCGCATCGAGAACATCGAACCCAGTGAACGGTGAACGCGCGCCGAGAACCTCGGCACGCTTCACGAACTGACGCTTCCTCAGGAGGACAAGTGGGACGACTCTTCGGCACGGACGGCGTGCGTGGCGTCGCCAACGCGGACCTGACCGCCGAGATGGCGCTCGGCCTGTCCGTCGCCGCGGCGCACGTACTGGCCGAGTCGGGCACCTTCGAGGGGCACCGCCCGAAGGCCGTGGTCGGCCGGGACCCGCGCGCGTCCGGCGAGTTCCTGGAGGCGGCCGTCGTCGCGGGCCTGGCCAGCGCCGGCGTGGACGTGCTGCGCGTCGGCGTGCTGCCCACGCCCGCCGTGGCGTACCTGACCGGCGTGCTCGGCGCCGACCTCGGCGTGATGCTGTCGGCCAGCCACAACGCCATGCCGGACAACGGCATCAAGTTCTTCGCCCGCGGCGGCCACAAACTCGCCGACGAGTTGGAGGACAGCATCGAGCGGGTCTACGAGGAGCACCGCACCGGTGCGCCCTGGGACCGTCCGACCGGCGCGGGCGTCGGCCGGGTCCGCGACTACGACGAGGGCTTCGACAAGTACGTCGCCCACCTCGTCGGGGTCCTCCCGAACCGGCTCGACGGGCTGAAGATCGTCCTGGACGAGGCGCACGGCGCCGCCGCCCGTGTCTCGCCCGAGGCGTTCGCCCGGGCCGGCGCCGAGGTGGTCACCATCGGCGCCGAACCCGACGGCCTCAACATCAACGACGGCTGCGGCTCCACCCACCTGGACCAGCTGAAGGCCGCCGTCGTCTCGCACGGCGCCCACCTGGGCATCGCGCACGACGGCGACGCCGACCGCTGCCTGGCGGTGGACCACACCGGCGAGGAGGTCGACGGCGACCAGATCCTGGCCGTGCTCGCGCTGGCGATGCGGGAGCGTTCCGCGCTGCGCTCCGACACCGTCGTCGCGACCGTGATGTCCAACCTGGGCTTCAAGCTGGCCATGGAGCGCGAGGGCATCCACCTCGTGCAGACCGCCGTCGGCGACCGCTACGTCCTGGAGGAGATGAAGTCCGGCGGCTTCGCCCTCGGCGGCGAGCAGTCCGGTCACGTCATCATCCTCGACCACGCCACCACCGGCGACGGCACGCTCACCGGCCTGATGCTGGCGGCCCGGATCGCCGGGAGCGGCCGTACGCTGCGCGACCTGACCGCCGTCATGGAGCGCCTGCCGCAGGTCCTCGTCAACGTCCCCGACGTCGACAAGTCCCGGGTGAAGACCTCCGCCGACCTGGCCACGGCGGTCGCCGAGGCCGAGCGCGAGCTGGGGGAGACCGGCCGGGTGCTGCTGCGGCCCTCGGGCACCGAGCCGCTGGTGCGCGTCATGGTCGAGGCCGCGGACATCGAGCAGGCTCGCTCGGTGGCGGGGCGGCTGGCGGACGCGGTGAAGTCGGCCCTGGGCTGAGCGCCGGATCGCGGTACCGCGGGGCGGCGCACCGGCCCGCTCGCGGTACCGCGCGGAGCGTGGCTATCGCGCGGTCTTCCGCGTCCGCGCCCGCTGCGTCGACCAGAGCCACTTCTGGAAGAGCAGGGTGAGGGTCCCGGCGACGACGATGCCGAGCAGGTTCAGCAGCAGCTGCTTGCTGGAGCCCCAGGTCTGGGCGGTGTCGCCGTAGGCGAACGCGACGGCCGCGTTGGCGGCGGCCGGGACGGTGGTCACGGAGATGGCGACGCCGACCAGTGCGCCGGACTTGGCGGAGGTCAGCGAGAGCGTGCCCGCGATGCCGGCCAGGACCGCCACCACGAAGGAGAACCAGTCGGGGGCGTACACGAAGCCGGTGCTGGGCCGCGGGCCCTCCAGCTTCCCCTTGCTGAACAGGCCGACGGCGTCCATGAAGAGGCTGAAGCCCACGGTCACGGCCATCGCCAGCGCGAACCCCACCAGCAGCGCGACCAGTGAGCGCAGCGCCAGTCTCGGCGCGCGCCGCACCAGGGCCGTGCTGATGCCGGCCAGCGGTCCGAACTCCGGTCCCACCGCCATCGCCCCGACGATCAGGACGGCGTTGTCGAGCACGACACCGCAGGCGGCGATCATCGTGGCCAGCGTGATGAACGCGAGGTAGGTGATCGACAGCGTCGACTCCTCGTGGGTGGCCTCGGTCAGCTCCTCCCACAGCACCGCGTCCGCGGCCTCGCCCGGTGCCTCCTCCTCGGCCTTGTCGGCCCGCGCGGACAGCGACAGGTCGATGCTCTCGACGGCGATCGAGCCGGACCGGTCGATGCCCAACGTCCGCAGCCCGCCGAGGAGTTCGTCGGCGGCCTCCCGGGCGACGTCGCACATCACCACGTCACCGGGAGGGTTGCGGGCCGCGCCGGGCAGCACGACGAGGTGCGCGGTGCCGACCGTCCTCTGGATCAGCCCCGCCACCTCCTCGGTGCGGTCGGCGGGGGTGATCAGTCGCAGATGCAGCATGGGGGGCAGCGTAGACGCCCCGCGGATCTCACAACTTGCGCAGCCGCAGCCGCTGCACCTTGTGGTCCGGCCCCTTGCGCACGACGAGCGTGGCCCGGCCCCGGGTGGGGGCGATGTTCTCCACCAGGTTGGGCCTGTTGACGGTCCGCCACATGGTGCGGGCGTAGTCGAGGGCCTCGTCCTCGGTGACCTGCGTGTACTTGCGGAAGTACGAGGACGGGTCCTGGAAGGCGGTGTCGCGCAGCTTGCGGAACCTGTTCAGGTACCAGCGCTCGATGTCCTCGGTGCGGGCGTCGACGTACACGCTGAAGTCGAAGTAGTCGGCGAGCCCGACGCGGGTGCGGCCGTCCTGGCCGGGCAGCGCGGGCTGGAGGACGTTGAGGCCCTCCACGATCAGGATGTCGGGGCGGCGCAGGGTGAGCTTCTCGTCGGGCACGATGTCGTAGATCAGGTGCGAGTAGACGGGCGCCGTGACCTCCGCCTTCCCCGCCTTGACGTCGGCGACGAACCGGGTGAGCGCCCGGCGGTCGTACGACTCGGGGAACCCCTTGCGCGACATCAGGCCGCGCGCCTGGAGTTCCCGGGTCGGCAGCAGGAACCCGTCCGTGGTCACCCGTTCCACGCGCGGATGCTCGGGCCAGCGCGACAGCAGCGCCTGCAGCAGCCGGGCCACGGTCGACTTGCCGACGGCGACCGACCCCGCCACTCCTATGACGAAGGGCGTGCCGGACTGGGAGCCCTGCTCCCCGAGGAACGTGTTGAGCGCGCCGCGCAGTCCGTCGGTCGCCCCGACGTAGAGGTTGAGCAGCCGGGACAGCGGCAGGTACACGTCCCGCACCTCGTCGAGGTCGATGACGTCGCCGAGCCCGCGCACCCGTTCCACCTCCTCCGCGGTGAGCGGTAGCGGCGTCTTGTCACGCAGCGCGCTCCATTCGGCACGGGTGAGGTCGACATAGGGAGTCGCCTCCGGCCTGGACCGGTGGGCGCTCCGGGGCATCGAGGGGACCGGAGAGATCACAGTCCATTGTTAACGGAGTTCGGACGGGGTGGGGGGTGGGGTGGGTCACGCCGACATGCTCGCATCATGTCGATGTCCCGGTCGGCGGTACGGATGATCACTTGTGGGGCCGCTGTGCGTGATGTGCGCGCAAAGTGCCGCGGCGGTCCTCCGCGGCCGGGAGAGAAAGAGCTTCCTTTCGTGAGATCCACTGTGGTGCGCCGGACGGCCCGCGTCGCGTCCGCCGCCGCCCTCGCCCTGTTCGCGGCCGCCTGCGGCGGTTCCTCCGACGACGGGGGCAAGGGCACCGACGGCGCCGCGGGCGCCCAGGCCGGCGAGAAGCCCTCGGCCCCGCCGGCCGCCGCCAGGCCGCTGACCGCCGCCGAACTGGAGAAGGCCGCGCTGACGCAGGCGGACGTCAAGAGCGGGAAGGTCACCGAGGTCGCGGCGAAGGACGACATCGCGCAGGGCAAGGTGGAGGCGGACAAGGCCGCCTGCGCCCCGCTCGCCGACCTCCAGGTCGGTTCCTGCGTCGGCACGCCCTCGGCCGTGGTGAAGCGCGGGTGGAAGGGCACTGCGAAGAAGCCGGCCGCGGGCGCCACCGACGAGGAGAAGTTCCTCGCGGGTCTGGACGCGCCGCAGGTCTTGGTGACGCTGGCCTCCTACGGCAGCGGCGGCGCCGAACGGGCGATGAAGGACCTGAGCGCGGCGGCGGGGGCCTGCGCCGGCGGTTTCGGCTTTACCGTGGGCGGCGAGAAGACCCAGAACGTCAAGGTGGAGAAGACCACCGCGCCGCAGGGCGGCGACGAGGCGCTGGCCGTGACCACGACGGCGCAGGTCGACAAGGACCTCAAGGCCCCGGTGAAGGGCGTCGTCGTCCGCAAGGGCGCCACCCTCGCCTGCTTCCCCGCGCTCAACATCGGCGCGGCAGCGGCCGGCAAGGGCTTCCCCTTCCCCACCGACATCCTCGACGCGCAGCTCGCCAAGCTGAAGTGACGGCGTGCCACCTGCCCCTGCGGGAGGTTCGTACCCCGGCGGGAATTTCCGATTTCGGGCACGGAGAGGCGGGTTTCGCCGGCTGACGGGCCGTAGGCTGCGGAGCCATGTGCGGAATCGTGGGATATGTGGGTTCGCAGTCGGCGCTCGATGTCGTGATGGCCGGGCTGAAGCGGCTGGAGTACCGGGGATACGACTCGGCGGGTGTCGCCGTCCTCGCGGACGGCGGCCTCGCGGCGGCCAGGAAGGCCGGAAAGCTGGTCAACCTGGAGAAGGAGCTGGTCGAACGGCCGCTGCCCACCGGCTCCACCGGCATCGGGCACACCCGCTGGGCCACCCACGGCGGACCCACGGACGCGAACGCCCACCCGCACCTCGACAACGCCGGACGCGTCGCCGTGGTGCACAACGGCATCATCGAGAACTTCGCCCTGCTGCGGGCGGAGCTGGCGGAGCGCGGGCACGAGCTGTCCTCCGAGACGGACACCGAGGTCGTCGCGCACCTGCTCGCCGAGGAGTTCTCCTCCTGCGCCGACCTCGCCGAGGCCATGCGCCTGGTGTGCCGGCGCCTGGAGGGCGCCTTCACCCTCGTCGCCGTGCACGCCGACGCGCCGGACGTCGTCGTCGGCGCCCGCCGCAACTCCCCGCTCGTCGTGGGTGTCGGCGAGGGCGAGGCCTTCCTCGCCTCCGACGTCGCCGCGTTCATCGCCCACACCCGCTCCGCGATCGAACTCGGCCAGGACCAGGTCGTCGAACTGCGCCGGGACGGCGTCACCGTCACCGGCTTCGACGGGCAGGCCGCCGAGGTCCGCTCCTACAACGTCGACTGGGACGCCGCCGCCGCCGAGAAGGGCGGCTACGACTACTTCATGCTCAAGGAGATCGCCGAGCAGCCCAAGGCCGTCGCCGACACCCTCCTCGGACGCATCGACGCCGCCGGCTCCCTGACCCTGGACGAGGTGCGGATCAGCGCCCCCGAACTGCGCGAGATGGACAAGGTCGTCATCATCGCCTGCGGTACGGCCTTCCACGCGGGCATGATCGCCAAGTACGCCATCGAGCACTGGACCCGCATCCCCTGCGAGGTCGAACTCGCCAGCGAGTTCCGCTACCGCGACCCCATCCTCGACGCCCAGACCCTCGTCGTCGCCATCTCCCAGTCCGGCGAGACCATGGACACCCTGATGGCGCTGCGCCATGCCCGCGAGCAGGGCGCCAAGGTGCTCGCCATCTGCAACACCAACGGCTCCACCATCCCGCGCGAGTCCGACGCGGTGCTCTACACCCACGCCGGGCCCGAGGTCGCCGTCGCCTCCACCAAGGCGTTCCTCACCCAGCTCGTCGCCTGCTATCTCGTCGCCCTCTACCTCGGCCAGGTGCGCGGCACCAAGTGGGGCGACGAGATCCGCGCCGTCATCCGCGACCTGTCCCGGATCGGCGGCGCGGTGGAGCGCGTCCTGGACACGATGGAGCCGGTACGGGAGCTCGCCCGCTCCCTCGCCGACAAGAACACGGTGCTCTTCCTCGGCCGGCACGTCGGCTACCCGGTCGCCCTGGAGGGCGCCCTCAAACTCAAGGAACTCGCCTACATGCACGCCGAGGGCTTCGCCGCCGGCGAGCTGAAGCACGGGCCGATCGCGCTGATCGACGAGGACCTGCCCGTCGTCGTGGTCGTCCCGTCCCCGCGCGGCCGGTCCCTGCTCCACGACAAGATCGTCTCCAACATCCAGGAGATCCGGGCGCGGGGCGCGCGGACGATCGTGATCGCGGAGGAGGGCGACGAGGCGGTCGTCCCGTACGCGGACCACCTGATCCGCATCCCGGTCACCCCGACACTGCTCCAGCCGCTGGTGGCCACGGTCCCGTTGCAGGTCTTCGCCTGCGAACTGGCCACCGCCCGGGGCAACGAGGTGGACCAGCCCCGCAACCTGGCCAAGTCCGTGACGGTGGAGTAGCCCCCGGGGCCGGTACGGAGGCGGGAGGGCCCCGGTCGGGAGCGTGGCGATGAGTTCTCGCGCCGGTGTCAGTCCTATGGGCGATAGTCGTAAGCGTACGGACGCCGACGCCCAGGTACCGGAAGGACGTTCCGCCATGACCGCACCCGTCAAGGACCCCGCCAGCTACTTCCCGTCGATCGAGCAGAAGTACGGCCGGCCGATCGCCGAGTGGAAGGAACTCATCCGCTCCTCGCCCCTGTCCAAGCACATGGAACTCGTCAACTGGCTCAAGTCCGAGCACGGACTGGGGCACGGCCACGCCAACGCCCTGGTGGCGCACACCCTCGCCGAGGACAGCGGCAAGTGACCGCGCGGTGAGCGCGGCGCCGTAGGGTCCCTGCATGAGCATCATCGGGGTCGGAATCGACGTGGCCGAGATCGACCGGTTCGCGGCGTCGCTGGAGCGCACGCCCGCGCTGGTCCGGCGGCTCTTCGTGGAACGTGAGCTGCTGCTGCCCAGCGGCGAGCGCCGGGGCATGGCCTCGCTCGCCGCCCGGTTCGCCGCCAAGGAAGCGGTCGCCAAGGCGCTCGGCGCCCCGGCCGGACTGCTGTGGACGGACGCGGAGGTCTGCGTCGAGGACAGCGGGCGGCCCCGGCTGCGGGTGAAGGGCACGGTGGCGGCCCGCGCGGCCGAACTCGGCGTACGGTCCTGGCACCTCTCGCTGAGCCATGACGCCGGGGTGGCCTCCGCGGTGGTGATCGCGGAGGGGTGACCACCGCGCGGCCCCGCCGCGTCAGCCGGTGCCCGTGTCCACGACGCGGAACGCCAGCACCGTCGCGTCGTCCTCCGTGTGCGGGCCGGTGAGCCGGTCGACCAGGTCCCGTACGAAGGCGTCGAGCGCCTCGCGGCCCGGCGGTACACCGCCCGCGCCGGCGTCCTCGACGGCCCGCAGCAGCCGCGACGAGTCCCGGTCCAGGTCCGAGCCGCGGCGCTCGATCAGGCCGTCCGAGTAGAGCAGCACCACGTCACCGGCGCGAAGCCAGGTCTCGGCCGCCGTGTAGCTCTCGTCGGGCAGGACGCCCAGCGGCATCCCGGGGCCGCCCGGGGGCGGGTCGAGCAGGACCGGCACGCCCTCGCGGAGCAGGATCGGCGGCGGATGGCCCGCGCACGTCCAGCGCAGCAGGCCGCGGTCGGGGTGGTAGCGGGCGATCACCGCCGTGGCGGTGGACTCCTCGCCGTCGTCGCAGGCGACCGTGTTGAGCCAGCCGGTCAGCCGCTCCACCCACTCGCCGGTGTACGCCAGCCCGGCCAGCGCGTAGCGCAGCTTCGCCATCAGCGTGACGGCGTCGAGACCGTGCCCGCGGGCGTCACCGAGCGCGACGAGCAGCTTCCCGGAGGGCAGGACGCGGGTCTTGTACCAGTCGCCCCCCACCCGCGCGGCGCCCGCCTCGGGACGGTAGGCGGCGGCGGCCTCGACCCCGTGCCGGGCCAGTTCGGAGGGGAAGGCGGGCAGCACGGCGTCCCGCAGCCGCTCGGCCACCTCGGCGACGGCGTCCGCCCGCTCCCGCTGGACCCGGGCCTCCCGCGTCGCCCGCTCGGCCAGGGCGCGGCTGCGCCGGTCGGCGGTGACGTCGTGGAGCACCGCGCGCACCGCCCACACCGGCCCCGAGGGAGGGCGGACCGGCTCGGCGACGAACCGCAGGATCCGGTCGTCCGGCCGGGTGAGGTGCAGGTCGCACTCCGCGAGCGGCGCGCCCAGCAGGACGTCGTGGACCGACCGGTACAGCGCGTCCAGGCTCTCCGTCCCCATCATGCGTCCCAGCTCCAGCAGGCCTGGCGGCGGCTGCGACGCCGGGAGGCCGAGGGCGTTGCCGAACCCGGAGGACGCCTCCACGCTCCCGTCGCCCAGGCTCCACTCCGCCCAGGAGACCCCCACCAGGCGTTGCGCCTCCTGCGCCATCACGGACTCGTGACCGCGCTCCCAGCTGAGCAGGAGCAGATCCCCCGCGGGTGTCACCCGCACCTCGCTGCTGACCCGGACGGTGAGGTCGTCCGGCCCGGGCAGCGGCCAGTCGGCGGGCTCGGGGCCCTGGGCGCGTCCGGTGCGGTGCGCCTCGGCGAGCAGGCGGGGCACGACCGTGCTCGCGAGGGTGGGCAGGCGCTCGAACAGCGGCACCGGGCCGGTCCACGGCGGGAGGGAGCCGGGCGGCAGGTGCCGGTCGCCGTAGTCGCGGGCGGCCCGGTTCTGGGCGACGTGGAGGAACTCCGGCTCCGGGCCCGCCGGGCCGCCGGGCACCGGGCGCACGATCGTGACGGGGACCGGGAGCGAGTCGAGCAGCCGCAGCACCGAGGCGTCCACGGCGGCGGAGGGGGGAAGCGGGCGCGGGCCGGTGGGGCGCGGTGTACGCCCGGCGTCGCGGCAGGCGCTCACGTGCCGGCCGATCCGGAACCGCTGTTCGGTGAGCAGCAGCTCAAGGGCCTGCAGCCGCACGCGGCGGGGAGCGTCGTCGCCCGGCGCCGTCCAGGGGCGCGGCGGGTCGGAGCCCGCCGGTTCGTCCGCCATCCGCTCGCGCCTTCTCCCTCGGTCTGCCCGGTCCTGTTCGGCCGCCGCCTTCCAGCGTGGCCCGAGCGGCCCGCCGGGACCACCGGGTTCCCGTGCGGCAGCGGACGTATGCGGGGCAGACTCGACGGCATGCGTATCGCCTACAGCGTCGAGACGGTCAGGTCGGCCGAGCGAGCCCTCATGGCGCGGCTCCCGGACGGCGCCCTCATGCAGCGCGCCGCCGCCGGGCTCGCGGCCGCCTGCGCGGACCTGCTCGCAGGGGTCTACGGCCGCCGGGTGGTGCTCCTCGTGGGCAGCGGTGACAACGGGGGCGACGCCCTGTACGCCGGGGCCCGGCTGGCCCGCCGCGGGGCCGGTGTCACGGCGGTCCCGCTGGCCCCGGACCGCACCCACCCGGGCGGCCTCGCGGCCCTGCGCCGCGCGGGGGGCACGGTCACCCGTCCGGACGCCGCCGGTGCGGCGATCGACCGGGCCGACCTGGTCGTCGACGGCATCGTCGGCATCGGGGGCAAGGGCGGCCTGCGCCCCGAGGCCGTGCCGTCGGCCGAGCGCGCGGCCCGCTCCGGGGCCGTCGTCGTCGCCGTCGACCTGCCCAGCGGCATCGAGGCGGACAGCGGCGAGGTGCGCGGGGCGGCCGTCCGCGCCGACCTGACCGTCACCTTCGGCACGCACAAGCCGGGGCTGCTCGTCGACCCGGGCCGCGAGTACGCCGGTACGGTCCGTCTCGTCGACATCGGTCTGCGCCCCGAACTGCCCCCCACTCCGGAACTTCAGGCGCTGCAGCACGCCGACGTGGCCGCGCTGCTGCCGCGGCCCGCCGCCGAGAGCGACAAGTACCGCCGGGGTGTCGTCGGCATCGCGGCCGGCTCGGCCCGCTACCCCGGCGCGGCCGTCCTCGCCGTGTCGGGCGCGCTGCGCGGCGGGGCGGGCGCCGTACGGTACGTCGGCCCCGCCGGGCGGGCCGTCATCGCCCGCTTCCCGGAGACCCTCGTCTCCGACCGGGGGCCGCGCGAGGCGGGCCGGGTGCAGGCGTGGGTGGTGGGCCCGGGCGCCGGTGACGACGCGGCGACGGTGGCGGAGGTGCTGGAGGCGGACGTTCCCGTGCTGGTCGACGCCGACGGGCTGCGCCTCGCCGAGCGGGCGGCCGTGCGGGCCCGTACCGCCCCCACGCTGATGACCCCGCACGCGGGCGAGGCCGCCGCCCTGCTGGGGGTGGCGCGCGAGGAGGTCGAGGCGGCCCGGCTGTCGGCCGTGAGGGAACTCGCCGCCCGCTACCGGGCGACCGTCCTGCTGAAGGGCTCGACCACGCTCGTCGCCGGTCCGGACGGCGGGCCCGTCCGCGTCAACCCGACCGGCACCCCGTACCTCGCCACGGCCGGCAGCGGCGATGTGCTCTCCGGGCTGGCGGGCTCGCTGCTGGCGGCCGGGCTGACCGCCCTGGACGCGGGCAGCGCCGGCGCCTACCTGCACGGCCTGGCCGGCCGCTTCGCCTCGGCCGGCGCCCCGGCCGGCGCCCACGACGTGGCGGAGGCGATCCCTCGGGCGTGGCGGGACGTACGGGACTGATCGCGGCCACGGGGACGGGCGCGCGTTCTGGGGGCCTGGGTGCGTCTCACGGTCTGCGCGCATCCTGCGGGACTGGCGTGCGTTTCACGGTCTGGGGGCGTCCTGCGGGACCGGGGGGGCGTCCGCGGGACCCGTGGGGCCGGGGTGCGGCCCCGCGGGTCTGAGCGCGTCCTGCGGGCCTGCGGCGTCCGGACCCGGCGGGCCGTGCGGGGCGCGGGGGCCGGCGTGCCGTCGCCCCCGTTCGGCACCCAGGTGCGGTGCGGGCGCCGTTCGGCAGCCAAGGGCAGTGTGCGCTTCGGCAGCCAGGTGCGGTGTGCGCGGTGCGGATGCCCGGAATCGTCGGGGCGGCGTATCCGGTCCGCACCGGCGGGCGGTGCGCCGAGTACGGCGTGCACCGGCCCGCGCACCCGCCCGCGCGGGCCTGTGCCGTGGGACTTCCCCTCCCCGCCGACGGCCTCTGAGAGACTGGGGGCGCCATGAACAAGACAGCACACCCGCGGACGGCCCCGCTGCGCGCCCGCGCCGAGATCGACCTGGCCGCTCTGCGGGCCAACGTGCGGGCCCTGCGCGAGAGGGCGCCCGGCGCGGCCCTGATGGCCGTGGTCAAGTCCGACGCGTACGGCCACGGCGCGGTCCCCTGCGCCCGCGCGGCGCTCGCCGCCGGGGCCACCTGGCTCGGCACCGCCACGCCCGAGGAGGCGCTGGCGCTGCGCGCGGCCGGGCTGTCGCCCGAAAAGGCCCGGGTGTTGTGCTGGCTGTGGACGCCGGGCGGCCCCTGGCGGCAGGCCGTCGAGGCCGACGTGGACGTGTCCGTGAGCGGGCTGTGGGCCATGGCGGAGGTGCGGGAGGCGGCGCGCGCCGCCGGGCGGCCCGCGCGGGTGCAGCTGAAGGCCGACACCGGCCTCGGACGCAACGGCTGCCAGCCCCACGACTGGCCCGCACTCGTCGCCGAGGCGCTGCGCGCCGAGGCCGAGGGGCTGGTACGGATCACCGGCCTGTGGTCCCACTTCGCCTGCGCCGACGAGCCGGGGCACCCCTCGATCGCCGTCCAGCTCGGCCGGTTCCGCGAGATGGTCGCGTACGCCGAGGCGCGGGGCGTGCGCCCCGAGGTGCGGCACATCGCCAACTCGCCCGCCACGCTCACCCTTCCCGAGGCCCACTTCGACCTGGTCCGCACGGGCATCGCCGTCTACGGCATCTCGCCCAGCCCGGAGCTGGGCACCCCCGCCGACTTCGGGCTGCGCCCGGTGATGACCCTGTCCGCCTCGCTGGCCCTGGTGAAGCACGTACCGGGCGGCCACGGCGTCAGCTACGGGCACCACTACGTCACCCCGGGCGAGACCACCCTCGGCCTCGTGCCCGTCGGATACGCCGACGGCATCCCGCGCCACGCCTCGGGCACCGGTCCGGTGCTGGTGGGCGGCAAGTGGCGTACGGTCGCGGGCCGGATCGCGATGGACCAGTTCGTCGTCGACCTCGGCGGCGACGAGCCCGGGACCGGGTCCGAGGCCGTGCTGTTCGGGCCGGGCGACCGGGGCGAGCCCACCGCCGAGGACTGGGCGCAGGCCGCGGGCACCATCGCGTACGAGATCGTCACCCGCATCGGGACGCGCGTTCCCCGCATCCATGTGAACGCGACGGACGAGACCGGCGGGACCGACGCGGCCCGCGCGGCGGACGAGGCCGGGGGGAGCGCCGGGTCGGCGGACGCCTGAGCCGCGCCCCAGGGCGCCGTTCGAGGCGGACCGGCCCCGCCGTGTCCCCCGGGAGAGCACAGGGCCACACTGCACAGGGGCACGACAGGGGCACGCGGCACCCGGCCGCACAGTCATACGGCCGGACAGTCACACAGTCACACAGAGGAGCGGTACGTGAGCGAGAGCAGTGCGGCCGCCGCCGCCTCGGGGGCGTTCGGCGGCTGGCGCAAGGCGACCGGCATCGCGGGCGCCGCGATAGGCGTCGTGGCGGCGGGCGCCGCCGCCACCGTCGCCATCGAGCGGATGACCGTCGGCCGGGGCATGCGCAGGAAGGCCCGCCTCGCCCTGGACTCCGCCGGCCCGTACGGGACCCTGCGCGGTACCCCGGGCCGCGCGTACGCCGACGACGGCACCGAGCTGTACTACGAGGTCGACGACCTCGACCCCGACCCTTCCGCGGACCTCTCCCCGCGCCGCCGCCGCCTCTTCGGGCGCAAGGACCCCGCCCCCGTCACCGTCGTCTTCAGCCATGGCTACTGCCTCAGCCAGGACTCCTGGCACTTCCAGCGCGCCGCGCTGCGCGGGGTCGTGCGGACCGTGCACTGGGACCAGCGCAGCCACGGCCGTTCCGGGCGGGGCGTGGCCCAGGGCCGGGACGACGTGCCGCTGAGCATCGACCAGCTGGGCCGCGACCTGAAGGCCGTGCTCGACGCCGCCGCGCCCGAGGGGCCGATCGTGCTGGTCGGGCACTCCATGGGCGGCATGACCGTGATGGCCCTGGCCGCCCAGTACCCGGAGCTGATCCGGGACCGGGTCGTCGCCACCGCCTTCGTCGGCACCTCCTCGGGGCGGCTCGGCGAGGTCAACTTCGGGCTGCCGGTCGCCGGGGTCAACGCGGTGCGGCGGGTGCTGCCGGGCGTGCTCAAGGCGCTCGGGCAGCGCGCCGAGCTGGTGGAGAGGGGGCGCCGGGCCACCGCCGACCTGTTCGCGGGGATCATCAAGCGGTACTCCTTCGCCGGACGGGACGTGGACCCGGCGGTCGCCCGGTTCGCCGAGCGCATGATCGAGAGCACCCCGATCGACGTGGTCGCCGAGTTCTACCCGGCGTTCACCGACCACGACAAGACCGAGGCGCTGGCCCTCTTCACGGACCTGCCGGTGCTGGTCCTGGCCGGGGTGCAGGACCTGGTCACGCCCAGCGCGCACAGCGAGGCCATCGCCGACCTGCTGCCCGAAGCCGAGCTGGTGCTGGTCCCGGACGCCGGGCATCTGGTGATGCTGGAGCACCCGGAGGTCGTCACCGACCGCCTCGCCGACCTGCTGATGCGCGCGGGCGCGGTCCCGGCAGGCGCTACCGTGGGTGGACATGGAAGCACCAGCAGCACCGCACAGCCCGGCTGACCCCGTGTCCGTCGAGATCACCCTCACCTCCGCCGAGCAGACACGGGAGTGGGGCCGCCGTCTCGCCAAGCTGCTGCGCGCGGGCGACCTCGTGATGCTCAGCGGCGAACTGGGGGCGGGCAAGACCACGCTGACCCGCGGGCTCGGCGAGGGACTCGGCGTGCGCGGCGCGGTCACCTCCCCGACCTTCGTGATCGCGCGCGTGCACCCGTCCCTCGGGGACGGCCCGCCGCTCGTCCACGTGGACGCGTACCGCCTGGGCGGCGGGCTGGACGAGATGGAGGACCTGGACCTCGACGTCTCGCTGCCAGACTCCGTGGTCGTCGTGGAGTGGGGCGAGGGCAAGGTCGAGGAGCTGACCGACGACCGGCTGCAGATCGTCATCCACCGGACCGTCGGCGGCGCCGCCTCCACGGACCGAGCGCCCGCCACGCACGCGGAGACCCCCGCCACGGAGGCGGACGCGGAGACGGACGGGGGCGTGGACGCGGACGAGGTGCGGCGCCTGACGGTGACCGGGATCGGCCCGCGCTGGTCGGCCGTCGACCTGGGCGTCCTCACGGCGTAGCCGGTGCGCGCCCGCGCGCACCCGTTCGTCCCGACGGACTGTCGGCAAGCCTTGCGCCTGGCCTCCCGGGCGTGGTCACATGGTACCCAGCTCGTGGTTAGGTCTACCTAACCACGCCCGCCCCCGGCCCTCAGGAGGCGTCCATGCCGGCTACCGAGAACCAGCCACGGCCGTGCCCGGTCGCCGGTGTGAGCATGCGTGACCTGCTGGCCTCCTGCGCGGCGGCGGAGGCCGTCTCGCGCCCGCCGCGCGCCCCGGAGCAGGTGCCCGCGCGGCCGGCCCCCCGTTCGGCGGAGGAGCACCGGCGGGCGGCGTAGCCCTATCGGATGACGACGACCTTCTGGCCGATCGTCGCGAACATCCACATCGTGTCGCCGTCCGGCCGGGACTCCCGGATGCCGCCCGTCTGCAGGGTCGGGTCCGGTACCGTCTGCGGCTCCGCGCTGTCCACGGCCGCGCTGAAGCCGATGACGACCCCCTTCACGTCGGCGAAACGCACCACGTGCTCGACGGGGACGCCGTCGGTCCCGGTGACCGCCTTCGAGCGCGAGGTGACCGCGTAGGTGCCCGGCGCCGGATCGACGGTGCCCGGGGCGACCTTGAAGGTGTTCTCGACCCGGCCGCCCGCGCCGACCAGCCACACCCGGTCGTCGTCGACCGAGTACACGACCCGCTCGCCCGTGCCGGAGTCGCCGGGCAGCGCGGCCGGGTGGCGCCGGTCCCGGGGTGCCTTGGCCGCGCCGGTGGCGGGGGTCGCCGACGCGCCCGGCCTGCCGCCGAGACCGGGCGGGACGTCCGCATGCGCCCGGTAGGCGAGGAAGGCGATGGTGGCGACGGCGGCCGCGGCGAGCCCGGCCACGAATCCCGAGCTGCTCCTGGCCACGGTCGCCCACCTTTGTCTCGGTTGCACCATCACATGTCTGTCTTGGGACGGTAGCAGCCGGAATGTTCGGTTCGGGGGCGGCCGTGCCGACGCCGGGGCCCGTGTCGGGCCGCGGGGCGTGTGCCGGGGCGCCGGGCCGCCCGCGGCGCCCGGTAGGGGCACCCGGCGCCGTAGGCTGTTCGCGTGCTCTTGCTCGCTCTGGATACCGCCACCCCCGCCGTCACCGTCGCCCTGCACGACGGCACGGCCGTCATCGCCTCCTCCAGCCAGGTCGACGCGCGCCGGCACGGAGAGCTGCTGCTGCCCGCCGTCGACCGGGTCCTCACCGAGGCCGGGCTGAAGCTGGACGCCGTCACGGGCATCGTGGCCGGCATCGGCCCCGGCCCCTACACCGGGCTGCGCGTCGGCCTGATGACCGCTGACACCTTCGGGCTCGCGCTCGGCGTCCCCGTGCACGGCGTGTGCACGCTCGACGGGCTCGCCTACGCCGCCGACGTCCCCGGTCCCTTCGTCGTGGCGACCGACGCCCGGCGCAAGGAGGTCTACTGGGCGCGGTACGCCGACTCCCGCACCCGCCTGACCGACCCGGCCGTCGACCGGCCCGCCGACATCGCCGACCAGGTCGCGGGCCTGCCCGCGGTCGGCGCGGGCGCCCTGCTCTACCCCGACACGTTCCCGCGCACCCACGAGCCCGAGCACGTGTCGGCCGCCGCGCTCGCCTCGCTGGCGGCGGAGCGGCTGGCCGCCGGCGTGGAACTGCCCGCGCCCCGGCCGCTGTACCTGCGCCGGCCGGACGCCCAGGTGCCCAAGAACTACAAGGTGGTCACCCCCAAGTGACCGGACCGACGACGACGAACCAGGCGGGCGGGCCCCAGCTGCGCGAGATGCGCTGGTGGGACATCGACCCGGTGCTGGAGCTGGAGAAGGCCCTCTTCCCCGAGGACGCCTGGTCACGGGGCATGTTCTGGTCCGAGCTGGCCCACTCGCGCGGCCCGGCGGCGACCCGGCGGTACGTCGTGGCCGAGGACGACGGACGGATCGTCGGCTACGCCGGTCTGGTCGCCTCCGGTGACCAGGGCGACGTCCAGACCATCGCGGTCGCCCGCGAGCTGTGGGGCAGCGGGCTCGGTGCCCGGCTGCTGACCGAGCTGCTGCGGGCCGCGACCGCCTTCGAGTGCACCGAGGTGATGCTGGAGTGCCGTGTGGACAACCTGCGCGCGCAGAAGCTCTACGAGCGCTTCGGCTTCGCCCCCATCGGCGTCAGACGGGGCTACTACCAGCCGGGGAACGTGGACGCCCTGGTGATGCGCCTGTCCGACCCCTCCGCCTGCGTACAAGGAACCTGAAGACCCATGGCTGACTCACGCGACGAGCCTCTCGTACTCGGCATCGAGACCTCCTGCGACGAGACCGGCGTCGGCGTCGTCCGCGGCACCACCCTGCTGGCGGACGCCGTCGCCTCCAGCGTCGACGAGCACGCCCGCTTCGGCGGCGTCGTCCCCGAGGTCGCCTCCCGGGCGCACCTGGAGGCGATGGTGCCCACCATCGACCGCGCGCTGAAGGAAGCCGGGGTGAGCGCGAAGGACCTCGACGGCATCGCGGTCACCGCCGGGCCCGGCCTGGCCGGCGCCCTGCTGGTCGGCGTCTCGGCGGCCAAGGCGTACGCCTACGCGCTCGGCAAGCCGCTCTACGGCGTCAACCACCTCGCCTCGCACATCTGCGTCGACCAGCTGGAGCACGGCCCGCTGCCCGAGCCGACGATGGCACTGCTGGTCTCCGGCGGCCATTCCTCGCTGCTGCTGTCCACGGACATCACCTCGGACGTGCGCCCGCTCGGCGCGACGATCGACGACGCGGCCGGCGAGGCCTTCGACAAGGTCGCCCGGGTGCTGAACCTGGGCTTCCCCGGCGGCCCGGTCATCGACCGGTACGCGCGCGAGGGCGACCCGCGGGCGATCGCCTTCCCGCGCGGCCTGACCGGCCCGCGCGACGCCGCCTACGACTTCTCCTTCTCCGGCCTGAAGACGGCGGTGGCCCGCTGGATCGAGGCCAGGCGGGCGGCGGGGGAGGAGGTCCCGGTGCGCGACGTGGCGGCCTCCTTCCAGGAGGCGGTCGTGGACGTCCTGACCCGCAAGGCCGTACGCGCCTGCAAGGACGCCGGCGTGGACCACCTGATGATCGGCGGCGGCGTGGCCGCCAACACCCGGCTGCGCGCGCTCGCCCAGGAACGCTGCGAGGCGGCCGGTGTCCGGCTGCGCGTGCCCCGCCCCAAGCTGTGCACGGACAACGGCGCCATGGTGGCGGCCCTCGGCGCGGAGATGGTCGCCCGCAACCGGGCGGCCTCCGACTGGGAGCTGTCGGCGGACTCCTCCCTGCCGGTGACGGACCCGCACGTGCCGGGCGAGGCCCACCGCCAGGCCCACGGTCACGGGCACGCGCACGGCCACGACCACGTGCACGAGGTCAGCAAGGAGAACCTGTACTCGTGACCGTCGCGTTGATGTGGGAGGCCCGCGCGGTCGCGGGCCGGGGCGGTGAACTCCTCGACTGGGCACGGCGGCAGACGCTGCCTCAGGAGCCGCTGCGCCGCGAGACGTTCCGCGCCCCGCAGGACCGGGTGCTGGTCGTCACCTGGTGGGACGCGGCCTACGACGCCGAGCTGCCCGAACTGCCCGAACCCGACCGTTCGTTGGTCACCCGGACCGTGCACCGCTGGCGGTTCGAGCAGGTGGCGGACGCGTCGGCGACCGGATAGCGGGGGCGCGGGCGGCCCACGGCGCCGAGTGGTGCGCGGCCCCGCGGATGGGCTATGATCATCACACAGCAAGCGGCCGGAACAACGGCCCGCGAGCAGTGCGTTGGTGGTCCAAGGAAAGACGTCCCGCTTCCTGCGGGGAGATGCAGGTGCAAGGCCTGCCCGGCGCTCGATCAGACCCCGTCCCGGTTCTCCGGGGCGGGGTCTCGTGCGTGTCCGGCGCGCGCAGCGGAACCCGGCCCGCCCGCCGCCGGGCGGACCGGAGACCGCTGCTCAGCCTTCCTCCGCCACCCGTGTCCCGGTGCGCAGCCGCCGGTCGGGGCCCACCTCCCGCGCCGGGCCGGTCAGGGTCAGCCGGGCGGTGTGGCGGACGTCCGTGCTGGAGGCGGCCAGCCGCAGTTCCAGGTCGCCCGGTTCGACGATCCGGCGGCCGGAGCGGTCGGTGAACGCCGACAGGTCGGCGTGGAAGCGGAACGTCACCCGGGCCGACCCGCCCGCGTCCAGCTCCAGCCGCTGGTAGCCGATCAGCCGGACGTCGGGGCGGGTCACGGCGGCCACCGGGTCGTGCAGGTAGAGCTGGACCACCTCTGCGCCGGCCCGTCCGCCGGTGTTGCGGACGGTCAGCGAGAGGTCGTACGTGCCGTCCGTGCCGATCGTGGCGGCCTGGTCGCCGCTGAAGTCCTCCCAGGTGAACGTCGTGTACGAGCGGCCGTGCCCGAACGGGTACAGCGGGGTCGGGTCCAGGCTGCTCACCTCGTCGGCCAGGCCCAGCGGCGGCTGGAGGTAGGTCCAGGGCTGGCCGCCGGGACCGCGCGGCACGCTCACCGGGAGCCGGCCCGAGGGGTTCACCCGGCCCGAGAGCACGCCCGCCACCGCGGGACCCCCTTCCTCGCCGGGGAAGAACGCCTGGACGACCGCGCCGAGTCTGCCGTCCCAGCGGCCCAGCGCGTAGGGGCGGCCGGTGAGCAGGACCAGGACGACGGGGACGCCCGTGGCGGCCAGCGCGTCCAGCAGTTCCCCCTGCACGCCGGGCAGCGCGAGGTCCGCCACGTCGCAGCCCTCACCGGAGGTGCCGCGGCCGAACAGGCCGGAGCGGTCGCCGAGCACCGCCACGCACACATCGGCCTCCGCCGCGCGCGCCACCGCCTCCGCGAAGCCCGAGGTGTCCGGCCCCGAGACGCCGCAGCCCTCGGCGAACGTCACTTTGGCGTCGGGCAGTTCGGCGCGCAGCGCGTCCAGGACGGTGGGGATCTCGATGCCCAGGGGCACCTCGGGGTGCTGGGTGCCCACGTGGGAGGGGAAGGAGTAGCAGCCCAGCATCGCCAGCGCGTCGGCGGCGCGCGGGCCGACGACCGCGATCCGCGTACCGGGGGAGAGGGGCAGCACCCCGCCGGGGTCGTCCAGGAGCACCACCGACTCCTCGGCCAGGCGGCGGGCCACGGCCCGGTTCTCAGCCGAGTCCAGGTCGACGGGCCCGTCCGGCACCCCGGGGTCCCAGTCCGCGTCCAGGAGGCCCAGCTCGCACTTCTGGAGCAGGACCCGGCGGGCGGCGCGGTCCACCAGGTCCTCGGGGAGGGCGCCCGCGCGCACGGCGGCGACCAGGTCGTCGCCGTAGCACTTCACCGTGGGCAGTTCGACGTCGACGCCGGCGGCGAGCGCCAGGTGCGCGGACTCGGCGGGGCCGGCGGCCACCCGGTGCAGGGTCTGCAGGAAGTCGATGCCGAAGTAGTCGGCGACCACGGTGCCTGTGAACCCCCACCGTTCGCGCAGGAGCCCGGTGAGCAGGGCGGGGTCGGCCGAGGCGGGCACGCCGTCGGTCTCCGTGTAGGCCGCCATCACCGAGCGGGCGCCGCCCTCGCGCAGCGCCATCTCGAAGGGGGGCAGCGTGACGTCGGCGAACTCGCGGGTGCCCGCGCGGACCGGGGCGAGGTTGCGGGCGCCGGAGGAGGACGCGTAGCCGGCGAAGTGCTTCAGCGTGGCGACGACGCCCGCCGACTGGAGGCCGCGCACGTAGGCGGTGCCGATCGTGCCGACCAGGTAGGGGTCCTCGCCGATGGTCTCCTCGACCCGGCCCCAGCGCGCGTCGCGGACCACGTCCAGGACCGGCGCGAGTCCCTGGTGCACGCCGAGGGACCGCATGTCCCGGCCGATGCGCTCGGCCATCGCCTCCACCAGGGGCGCGTCGAAGCTCGCGCCCCAGGCCAGGGGGACCGGGTAGGCCGTCGCGCCCCAGGCGGTGAAGCCGGCCAGGCACTCCTCGTGGGCGACGGCCGGGATGCCGAACCTGCCCGCTCGGACGATGCGGCGCTGGGCGCGGGTCAGGGCGCGGGCACCGGAGCGGGGGTCCACGGGGGCGGTGCCGAAGGAGCGGGTGAGCTGGCCCAGGCCCCGGGTGATCAGCTCGTCCCAGTCGTGGTCGGTGTTCATGTGCTGCTGGAGCGGGGCGACCCCGTCGCCGTCCGTGGCGGCGCCCACCCACACCCCGTACAGCTGGGCGGTCTTCTCCTCCAGGGTCATCCGGGACAGGAGGTCGTCGACGCGGGCGGCGGCGGGCAGGGCGGGGTCCTGCCAGGAACGGGGGGTCATGGAACTCCTGTCGGAGGCGCCGGTGGAGGGTGAGGTCACTTGCCGCCCACCCCCATCAGGCCCCCGACGAGGGCGCGCCGCGCCACCAGGTAGACGGCGAAGATCGGGATGCCGGAGAGGACGACCGAGGCGAGCAGGGCGGGGATGTTCACGCCGAACTGGCTGACGTAGTTGAACAGGCCGAGGGTCAGCACGCGCGGGCCGTCGGACTGGGTGAAGATCAGTGGGAAGAGGAAGCCGTTCCAGGCCTGGAGGGCGGCGTAGACGACGACCGTGCCGATGCCGCCCTTGGTCATGGGGATGACCAGCTGGAACAGCATGCGGGTGGTCGAGGCGCCGTCCAGGGCCATCGCCTCGTACATCTCCTCGGAGATGTCGCGCAGGGTGCCGGTGAGGATCAGCACGCACACGGGCATGGCGAAGGCCGCGGTCGGCAGGACGACCGCGAGCAGGCTGTCGTAGAGGTTCAGCTTGGCGATCATCAGGTAGAGCGGGATGACCACCGCCTGGGCGGGGATGGCGATGCCCAGCAGGAACATCCGGAAGGCGGCGCCCGACCAGAAGCCGCGGGTGCGTACGGCCACGTAGGACAGCGGGATGCTCAGGACGAGGACGATCACCACGACCGCCGCGGCCACGATCAACGTGTTGAGCAGGAAGTGGCCGAAGCCGTTGTGCAGGACGGTGTTGTAGTTGGCCAGCGTGGGGTGGGTGGGCGGCTTCAGCGCGTTGTTGCCGAGCGCCTGGTCCTGGCGGGTCAGCGACGCCGAGATCATCGCGTAGATCGGGACGACCACCACGACCAGCCACAGGGCCGATCCGATGCCGGCGAGCGGGTCGGGGCGCCTGGTCCAGTGCCGGCGGCGGCGCCGGGGGGCCCGGGGTGCGGGCCGGTCGGCGCTGTTCACGGGGTGCGGACGCCGCAACGTGTCGTGCGACATGGCGTCACATCCCTTCCCTGGTGCTGCGCATGGCGCCGAAGCCGGAGAGCCGCACCAGCAGCAGCGAGAGCGCGGTGGCGGCCACGACGAGGAAGGAGGCGACGGCGCTCGCGTAGCCGAAGTCGTAGTTCTTGAAGCCCGCCTGGTACATCAGGTACGGCAGGATCGCGGTGTCGGTGCCCGGGCCGCCCTGGGTGAGGATGAGGACGGTCTCGAAGTACGTCAGCGAGCCGACGATCATCAGCACGCTGGACGTGGTGACCGTGTTGCGCAGCTGGGGCAGGGTGATGGAGAAGAACTGGCGGTGGCGGCCCGCACCGTCCATCGCGGCCGCCTGGTAGAGGACGTCGGGGATCTGCCGGGCCCCGCCCTGGTAGATCAGGGTGTGGAAGGGGATGAACTGCCAGCCGCCGACGAAGACGATCGCCAGGAAGGCGCCCGAGGTGGAGCCGAGCGTGTCGCCGTGGACGATGCCGAAGTTCGGATCCAGCAGCGCGTAGAAAAGCAGCGAGATCGCCGTCGAGGAGAGCAGGAACGGCACGAAGAAGACGGCGGACAGGATCGCGCGGTTGCGCTGGCGGCCCGCCGCCCACACGCCGAGCAGCAGGGAGACGGCGGTCTGGAAGACCCAGCTGACGACGGTCAGCAGCACGGTGACCGTCAGGGACTGGCTCAGCCGCGGGTCGTGGATCAGCTTGTCCCAGTTGTCCAGGCCCACCGGCCGGGGGTCGCCGAGGCCGTTCCACCGGGTGAAGGACAGGTAGAAGGCCAGCGCCATGGGCGCGACGGCGAAGAGAGTGAAGAACAGGACGGCGGGCAGCGCCCAGACGGCGTGCGGACGGCCGGCCCGCGTGCCCTTTCCCGGCCTGCGGGGCCGCTCTCCGGGCCCGCTCGGGGTCCGGCCCCCGGGCCTGCGCGGGGCCCGGGTTCCGGGCGTGGTCCGGGCCCGGGCGGCGGCCGACGGGCTCACTTCAGCCCCTGGAGGGCGGAGACGAACCGGCTCGGCGAGGACTTGCCCACGAACAGCTTGTTGACCTCCGTCAGCATCGGCTGCGACAGGTTCGGGTCGACCGCCTGGTCCCAGCTGAGGGTGAACGCCGGGGCGCTGCGCACCATCTGGTACTGGAACTTCGCGAAGGGCGGGTTGGGGGAGGAGTCCAGCATCTTCTCCGCGATGGTCGTGGTCGGCACGTCGCCGTTGGCGATCAGGTCCTTGGTGTACGCCTCGGAGGCGCTGTCGCGCAGGAAGGCGACGGCCGCGTCCTTGTCGGACGTACGGGCGTTCACCGACCAGTAGTTGGTGGGGTTGCCGACGACGTTGCGGATGTCGCCGGCGCCGCCGTCGAACTTCGGGAACGCGCACCAGCCCAGGTCCTTCTTGGCGAAGTCCGGGAACTTGCCGAGCTGCGTGGAGTACTCCCAGGAGCCCATCAGGTGCATCGCGGCCTTGCCCTTGGCGAAGACCGCGGGGGCGCCGCCGTTGGTGTACGCCACCGAGCTGAAGCCGTCGCCGAAGGCGCCGTCGTCGATGAGCTGCTTGACCGTCCCGGCGGCCTTCAGGACGGCGGGGTCGCCCCAGTTCGAGGCGCTGCCGTTCCTGATCCTGTCGAAGACATCGGGGCCGCCGATGCGGTCGACCAGGTACTCCAGCCACATCAGTTCGGGCCAGATGTCGGCGCCGCCCAGCGCGATGGGGGTGATCCCGGCCTTCTTCAGCTTCGCGTTGTTGTCGAGCAGCTGGTCCCAGCTGGTGGGCGGGCGCAGCTTGTGCTCGGCGAAGAGCGACTTGTTGTAGAAGAGGATCACCGGCTGCATGCCGCGCATCGGGATGCCGTACATCTTGCCGTCCAGGGAGCCGGAGGCGAGGACGGAGGGCAGGAAGCCGTCCCGCAGCACCGGGTCGGACTTGATGGTGGCGGTGAGGTCGACCAGCTGACCGGCCTCCTGGTACGCCTTGATCGATCCGCCGCCCCAGTTGTAGAAGACGTCGGGGGCGTTGGGTGAGCCCATGGCGGTGCGCAGCTTGGCCGGATACTCAGCGCCGGGCACCTTCTGCAGCGTGACCTTGCCCTTGGTCTTCCGGGCGGCGGCCGACGCGTTGAACCGGTCGGCCGACTTGACCTGGATCTTCACGGCGTCGTCGCCGTACACCATCGCCGTGATGGTGCCGCCCGACCCGCCGGAGCCGCCGCCGGAGCCGCAGGCCGTGAGTCCGGCGGCCGAGACCAGGGTGGTGGCGCCGGCGCCGAGGAACCAGCGCCTGCTGTAGGACTCCATGTGACGGGCACCTCTCACGAAGAGATCGCTCGGGCCGGACGCGCTGCCGACGGCACCCGTGGTGCCGGACGACTGAGCCCGAATGTTTCGGATGTGACTTCGAATGTTCCGGGAACGTAAGGTGTGCCGGGGGGTTCGTCAAGGGGTCGCGCAGGGATACGATCCCGACCATGAAGCCGACGAAGACCCGTGAAACCCGCTCTGCCACCCTCGCCGAGATCGCCCGCGAGGCCGGGGTGTCGGCTCCGACTGTTTCGAAGGTCCTCAACGGGCGTGCGGACGTCGCCCCGGCCACCCGCAGCAGGGTCGAGGAACTGCTGCGCGCCCACGGCTACCGGCGCAGGCGCGCCGAGGCCACCCGCTCGCCGCTGATCGACGTGGTCTTCCACGAACTGGAGAGCGCCTGGGCGATGGAGGTCATCCGGGGTGTGGAGAACGTGGCGCGCGAGGCGGGCCTGAGCGTCGTGCTCTCCGAGAGCGCGGGCCGGCTCACCCCCGGTCGGACCTGGGCGGACCAGGTCGCCGCCCGCCGCCCGCACGGCGTGGTGCTCGTCCTGTCCGGCCTCGACGAGTCCCAGCGGGCGCTGCTGACCAGCCGCTCGATCCCGTTCGTGGTGATGGACCCGGCCGGCGACCCGGGCACCGACGTGCCCTCGATCGGCGCGACCAACTGGCAGGGGGGCCTCGCCGCCACCCGGCACCTCGTAGAGCTGGGCCACACCCGCATCGGCGCCATCAGCGGACCGTCGCGGATGATGTGCAGCCGCGCCCGGGTCGACGGCTACCGGGCCGCGCTGGAGACGGCGGGGGTGCCGGTCGACCCGTCACTGATCGTCACCGGCGACTTCCACCACGAGGCCGGCTACCGCCTCGGCCTGAAGCTGCTGCGCCGCCCGGACCGGCCGACCGCCGTCTTCGCGGGCAACGACCTCCAGGCGCTCGGTCTGTACGAGGCGGCGCGCGAACTGGGGCTGCGCATCCCGGAGGACCTGAGCGTGGTCGGCTTCGACGACCTGCCGGTGGCCCGCTGGGTGGGGCCGCCGCTGACGACCGTACGGCAGCCGCTGACGGAGATGGCGGAGGCGGCGGCGCGGCTGGTGCTGGACCTCGGGCGGGAGGAGGAGTCGCAGGCGGCCACCCGGGTCGAACTGGCGACGAGCCTGGTGGTGCGCAGCAGCACGGCGCGGCCGGGGGCGTGAGGGCCGGGGGTCTTCGAAACTTTCGAAGACAGGCGTCGGAAGGTGTCGGAGAGCCTGCCCGAGTGGGCGGGTGCGCACGGTGGCGATGCCGGTGGTGACGGTACCGTCCGACCCCGACCGCGTGGTGGCGAGGGAGCCGGCGGCCGACGCGCCGCGGGCGTCACCGCGGTAGGGAGGCGTCCGGCCGGCGCTGTGACCGGAAGGGTTCACCGGCTCGCGACGTCCGGCACGGCTCCCCCAAGCTCTTCGAGCAGGGGGACCCCCAGCCGCGTTGTCGCATCACCCGAGTACGTCCAGTACGCGGGTGATGCTCCGCCTTGCGATGCTCCCCCACTGCCCGAACGGCGTGGGCGGTGCCTTCAGCACCGGACGCCGCGAGTTTTCCGGCCACAGCACTAGGCGGGCCGGACAGGGTGCCCCAGCAGCATCGCCGGGGCGCCCGCGACGCGGGTGAGGAACACCGTGGCCGCGCCGCGCCCGTGCGGCTTCGGCAGCACCTTGCGGCGCAGCTCCTCCGGTTCGACGGCCGAGCCGCGCTTCTTCACGGTGAGCGTGCCGACCCCGCGCTCGCGCAGCAGCGCCTTCAGCTTCTTGACGTTGAAGGGCAGGTGGTCGGTGATCTCGTAGGCGCGGGCGTACGGGGTGGGGCGTGCCTCGTCGGCGGTGACGTAGGCGATGGTCGCGTCGAGGAGGCCGCCGTCGAGGGCCTCGGCGACCTCGGCGACCAGGTGGGAGCGGATGACGGCGCCGTCGGGCTCGTACAGGTAGCGGCCCACGGGCCGCACCCGCGGGTCGGGCAGGCCGCGCCCGCGCAGGCTGTGCGGGCCGGGCAGCAGGGTCGCCCGCACCGTGCCCGGCTCGGTGCCGAACCACAGCACCGCCTCCTTCACGTCCCCGCCGTCGGAGATCCACTCGGCCTCCGCCTGCGGCGGGACGGCCTCGTGCGGGATGCCGGGGGCGACCTTCAGGGCGGCGTGCGGGGCCTTGAGGGCGGCCTCCACGGCCCAGGAGAGCGGCGGCGAGTAGGCCTCCGGATCGAAGATCCGCCCACCCGTCGCCCGGCCACCACCCCTCACCGGCTCGCTTCGCGAGGCACCTCCTTGTCTGCCCCCACGCCGTGCCGGATCGACGAAAACGGCGTCGTACGACGAGGTGTCGACGTCCGTGACGTCCGCCTCGCGGACCTCGATCAGGCCGTCGAGCCCGAGCGCCGCCGCGTTCGCGCGGGCCGCGGCGGCCGTCACCGGGTCCCGGTCGACGGCGAGGACGCGGATCCCCGCGCGGGCGAGCGCGATCGCGTCACCGCCGATGCCGCAGCACAGGTCGGCCAGGGAGGTCACGCCCAGCTCCTTCAGCCGGGCCGCGCGGTGGGCGGCGACGCTCGCCCGGGTGGACTGCTCCACGCCGTGGGGCGTGAAGAACATTCGCTCCGCGTCCGCGGCACCGAACTTCGCCGCCGCCCGCTGCCGCAGCCGGGCCTGTCCGAGCGCCGCCGAGACGAGGTCGGCGGGATGGTCGCGGCGCAGCCGGGTGGCGACGGCGAGTTCGTCGGCGGGGGCGGTGCCGCGCACTTCCTCCAGGAGGGCGCGGCCCTCGGCGGTGAGCAGCGGGGCGAAGGCGTGCAGCGGGGCGAGTGGGTCGGTCACCGGCTCATTGTCGGCCAGTCGGTGGACGGTGCGCCGCCGGTCGCGGTGTCGCCGCGGGTTCGGGGCGGGGGCCTGCGAGGATCCGGCGCCATGAGCACAGTAGTACAAAATGACAAAAATAGTCCCCTGGGTCCTCTGTGCGCCCCAGGCCGTCCGGGACGCAAGGCGGTGCTGCGCGCCGGGCTCGGTGCCCTCGCCGTCGCCGCCCTCGCCTCCGGCTGCGCCCGGCCGGACGCCCCGGTGCGCCCCGCCCCGGGCCAGCAGCGCCTCCAGGCGCCTCCCGCCCGCGCCCTCGACTCCTACGCCACCCGGCTCAAGGTCTCCGCCGCCGCCCGCGCCGCCGCGGCCAGGCGCTGGGGCCTGAGCCAGGCCCCGCTCCTGCCCCCGCCGCCACCGGCCGTGAAGCCGAGGATCCACGCCCGGGCCGGCTTCGAGGTGGCCCACCAGGAGGACTGGAACCTGCCCCCGGTCTTCACCACCGTCCCCACCAAGGACAAGGTCCTCTTCCTCACCATCGACGACGGCGCCGAGAAGGACCCCGCCTTCCTGCGCATGATGAACGACCTGAAGGTCCCCTACACGGCCTTCCTCAGCAACTACCTCGTCAAGGACGACTACGGCTACTTCCGCAAGGCGCAGTCCCTGGGCAACACCCTGAACAACCACACCCTGCACCACCCCTACCTGCCCGGCCTGTCCTACGACGAGCAGCGCCGCGAGATCTGCGACATGCAGGACATCATGCAGAAGCAGTTCGGCGAGCGCCCCCGGCTCCTGCGCCCGCCCTACGGCAACTACAACCAGGACACCCTGCGCGCCGCCAAGTCCTGCGGCATCAGGTACGCGCCGATCTGGAACGAGGAGGTCTACGTCGACCACTGGGAGTTCCGCGAGGACGACAAGCGGCTGCGCCCCGGCGACATCGTGCTCACCCACTTCCGCGGACGCGAGGAGTGGAACGGCACCATGGCCGACGACATGCGCCGTTTCCTGAACTACGCGACCGCCAAGGGGTACGCGGTGGCCCGGCTGGAGGACTACCTGTGAGACCGCGGCCGTGGCCGCGGCGCACGGCCGCGGCGCTGCTCGCGGCCGTGCTGCTGCTCCTGGCCGGCTGCGCCTCGTCCGTGGACCCGATCGAACGGCTGGGCCGCAAGGCCGCGCAGCGGGTACGGCCGGCGGGCCAGGCCGCGCCCACGCGCCGGCCCTACCGCCGCTGGGGCCTGGCCGCCCCGCTGCCCGCGCCCCCGCGCCCGCCGGCCCGCCCCTCGCCCCGTGCGGCGGCCGCCGCGACGCCCGCGGTGATCGACCGCGTCGACACCCCCGACCGGGTCGTCTTCCTCACGTACGACGACGGCGCCGAGCGCGATCCGCGCTTCGTCGACATGGTGCGCGAACTGCGGCTGCCGGTCAGCATGTTCCTCACGGACAGCGTCGTCGGGCCGGGCTACGGGCACTTCGCGCGCCTGCTGTCGGTCGGCGCGGCCCTGGAGAACCACACCCTGGAACACCCGGCCCTGCGCGGCCTGCCCTACGCCGGCCAGCGCGCCGAGATCTGCGGCCAGCGCGACAAGCTCCACGCCCGCTTCGGCGTCCGCTCCCGCCTCTTCAGGCCGCCCTACGGCTCCTACGACACCACGACCCTGCGCGCCGCGGCCGACTGCGGTGTCTCCACCGTCGTGCTGTGGCGCGCCTCGATGACGGAGACCCGCCTGCGCTTCACCCATGGCCGCCGCAGCCTGCGCCCCGGCGACATCCTCCTGGTCACCTCGGACGACGACGACCTCGACGGCCCGACGCTGCGCGAACGCACGACAGCCCTGCTGCGCGGCATCGAGGCGGAGGGCCTGACGGTCGGAAGGCTGCAGGACTACCTGCGGTGAGTGGGCCTGTCCGGCGTCCGAGGACGAGGCCGCCCAGGCCGAGAGCGGGGGTCCGGGCCGGCAGCCCCAGGGCCGCTCCCAGAAGCGGACGGCACCTGCACGACCGCCCCGCGGGAACGTCCCCCGGCCCGACGCGCCGCACGGCAATTGGCACTCCGCTTGACCGAGTGCTAATCGCGGTCATAGTCTCGGCTCTGGCACTCCCCACCGGAGAGTGCCAACAACGCGACGGGCAGGTCCGGCACCCGCGACGACGGATCGACCTGGTCGCCACCTCAGACAGTTAACCCCGTGAGATCTCCGAAGGGGGAGGTCGGATCGTGACGACCGCCAGCACCAAGGTTGCCATCAAGCCGCTCGAGGACCGCATCGTGGTCCAGCCGCTCGACGCCGAGCAGACCACGGCCTCTGGCCTGGTCATCCCGGACACCGCCAAGGAGAAGCCCCAGGAGGGCGTCGTCCTGGCCGTGGGCCCGGGCCGCTTCGAGGACGGCAACCGTCTTCCGCTCGACGTCAAGGTCGGCGACGTCGTGCTCTACAGCAAGTACGGCGGCACCGAGGTGAAGTACAACAACGAGGAGTACCTCGTCCTCTCGGCTCGCGACGTTCTCGCGATCATCGAGAAGTAAGTCACCTCAGCGTTTCTGCTGTGAGCTGCGCCCCTGGCCCCCGCGACCGATAAGAAGCCGGGCGCCCGGGGCGCAGTTTCTTTTTCACCCAAGATTTCCGAGAGGGCTCCCGCTGCCATGGCGAAGATCCTGAAGTTCGACGAGGACGCCCGTCGCGCCCTCGAGCGCGGCGTCAACAAGCTCGCCGACACGGTCAAGGTGACGATCGGCCCCAAGGGCCGCAACGTCGTCATCGACAAGAAGTTCGGCGCCCCGACCATCACCAACGACGGCGTCACCATCGCCCGGGAGGTCGAGGTCGAGGACCCGTACGAGAACCTCGGCGCCCAGCTGGTCAAGGAGGTGGCGACCAAGACCAACGACATCGCGGGTGACGGCACCACCACCGCCACCGTGCTCGCCCAGGCGCTGGTGCGCGAGGGACTGAAGAACGTCGCCGCGGGTGCCTCCCCGGCGCTGCTGAAGAAGGGCATCGACGCCGCGGTCAAGGCCGTCTCCGACGACCTGCTCGCCTCGGCCCGCCCGATCGACGAGAAGTCCGACATCGCCGCAGTGGCCGCGCTGTCCGCCCAGGACCAGCAGGTCGGCGAGCTGATCGCCGAGGCGATGGACAAGGTCGGCAAGGACGGCGTCATCACCGTCGAGGAGTCCAACACCTTCGGTCTGGAGCTGGACTTCACCGAGGGCATGGCCTTCGACAAGGGCTACCTCTCGCCGTACTTCGTCACCGACCAGGAGCGTATGGAGGCCGTCCTCGACGACCCGTACATCCTGATCAACCAGGGCAAGATCTCCTCCATCGCGGACCTGCTGCCGCTGCTGGAGAAGATCATCCAGGCGAACGCCTCGAAGCCGCTGCTGATCATCGCCGAGGACGTCGAGGGCGAGGCCCTCTCCACCCTCGTCGTCAACAAGATCCGCGGCACCTTCAACGCCACCGCGGTGAAGGCCCCCGGCTTCGGCGACCGCCGCAAGGCGATGCTCCAGGACATGGCCGTCCTCACCGGCGCCACCGTCATCTCCGAGGAGGTCGGCCTCAAGCTCGACCAGGTCGGTCTCGACGTCCTCGGTTCCGCCCGCCGCGTCACCGTCACCAAGGACGACACCACGATCGTCGACGGCGCCGGCGACAAGTCGGACGTCCAGGGCCGCATCGCGCAGATCAAGGCCGAGATCGAGTCCACCGACTCCGACTGGGACCGCGAGAAGCTCCAGGAGCGCCTCGCGAAGCTGGCCGGCGGCGTGTGCGTGATCAAGGTCGGCGCCGCCACCGAGGTGGAGCTGAAGGAGAAGAAGCACCGTCTGGAGGACGCCATCTCCGCGACCCGCGCCGCGGTCGAGGAGGGCATCGTCTCCGGTGGTGGCTCCGCTCTGGTCCACGCCGTGAAGGTCCTGGAGGGCAACCTCGACAAGACCGGCGACGAGGCCACCGGTGTCTCCGTCGTCCGCCGCGCCGCCGTCGAGCCGCTGCGCTGGATCGCGGAGAACGCCGGCCTGGAGGGCTACGTCATCGTCTCCAAGGTCGCCGAGCTGGACAAGGGCAGCGGCTACAACGCCGCCACCGGCGAGTACGGCGACCTGGTCAAGGCCGGCGTCATCGACCCGGTCAAGGTCACCCGCTCCGCCCTGGAGAACGCGGCTTCCATCGCCTCCCTCCTCCTGACGACCGAGACCCTGGTCGTCGAGAAGAAGGAAGAGGAAGAGCCGGCCGCCGCGGGCCACGGCCACGGCCACGCCCACTGAGGCGACACGCCGAGCTGAACCGCCGGTGCCCGGCACCCCGGAAGGGGTGCCGGGCACCGGCGTGTCCGCCGCCGGCGAGGTCGGCCGGCCCGCTCAGTTCTCCAGCTCGTCCAGCGCCCCCAGCTGCTGCATCAGGCCCAGCTGGTCGCGCTGCCACCACAGCTCGGTGAACTTGCCGTGCGGGCCGCACCGGAAGAGGGTCGTGCCGGTCATGGTGACCCGCCGCCCGGTGGGGGCGATGCCCAGGAACTCGCCGCGGTGGACGGCGTCCCACGACCAGCGGGCGCAGGCGCGGTCGTCCTGCGTGATCGCGTCCTCGACGGTGAAGGCGAAGTCGAAGGCGTCCCGCCACATCCGGTACTCGCGCCGGATCGCGTCCAGACCGATGGTGTCCTGCGCATTGACCGGATCGTGGCTGTGGCAGTCCTCGTCGATCAGGTCGTTGAGCGGGGGCAGCTCACCGGCGGCCGTCAGCGTGTCGAAGAAACGGCGCACCGCCGAGGCGGCGAACTGCTCGTCCCGTACGACCTCCAGATCGGTGAAGACGGGCAGCTCGTCGCAGAGCGCGACCAGGCCGCGGAAGACCGCGTCGGTCTCGGGGAGGTTCGGGTTCCGCATCGCCTCCTCGTACGACGGGAACTCCACCATCTCCACGATGTGCGCGCCGTCCGAGCGGTCCTTGCCGACCAGCGTGTGGGTCGCGGCCCGCTTCCCGCCGGCCTGTTCGACCCAGGTGTCCAGCAGCCGGTTCATCTCGTCCAGCCGGCTCGTCCTGCACTCGATGAGCTGTACGAAGGTCATGGCGCCGCCTCCGGCCCCCCTGGCCCGGTTCCGTCACCGCCATTTTCCCACCGGTCCGCCTCACCGGGGCCCGTACTTGCGTCCCGTCTTCGAGGCGACCCCGCCCAGCAGGCCCCGCGGCGTGACCTTGACCAGGCCCATCAGCGCCTTGTAGCGGGGGTCCGGGATCGACACCGTCCGGCCGCGGGCCAGGTCCGCGAGGGCCGCCGCGACCAGCTTGTCCGCGTCCAGCCACATCCAGCCGGGGATGTTGTCCGTGCCCATGCCGGCCCGCTGGTGGAACTCGGTGCGGACGAAACCGGGGCACAGCGCCATCAGCCGTACGCCGCTGCCCGCCAGGTCCCGCGCCGCGCCCTGGGTGAACTGCACGACCCACGCCTTCGAGGCCCCGTAGGTGCCGCGCGGCACGAACGCCGCCACCGAGGCCACGTTCACCACGCCGCCCCGGCCGCGCTCGCGCATCGCCGCGGTCGCCGCCGAGGTCAGCCGCAACACGGCCTCGACGTGCACCTTGAGCATCCTCAGCTCGTCGGCCATGTCCACGTCGAGGTAGCGGCCCTTGTTGCCGAAACCGGCGTTGTTGACCAGGAGGTCGACGGGGTTCTTCCGGTCGCCCAGCCGGGCGGTGACCGTCTCGATGCCCTCGTCGGTCGCGAGGTCGGCCGTCAGCACCTCGGCCTCGATGCCGTGCCGGTCGTGCAGCTCGGTCGCCTGCTCCGTCAGGCGTCCGGTGTCACGCGCCACCAGGACGAGGTCGTGGCCGTCGGCCGCCAGCCGCCGCGCGAACGCGGCGCCGATGCCCGCGGTCGATCCCGTAATCAGAGCCGTTGTCATGGCGAAAGGTTAGTGGTCCGCGCCCCTCGTTCCCGATCTCTGCACAGGGCCTGCCGATCAGTGAGCGATCGGTGTGCCCGGCCGTCCGACCCGACGGCGCACCCGGCCGGACGGGCCGTCAACCCGCGCTCCGCGCACCGCTTTCCGCGTCGCTTTCCGCACCGCTTTCCGCACCGCTTCCCGCGTCGCCCTCCGCACCGCCGGACGCGCCGTACTCCGCCGCGTACTTCCGGGCCGCCGCCAGCGACTCCGGGTGCAGCGCCGTACCGGCCGCCAGCAGGCGCGGCAGCAGTGAGCGCTCCGTGGTGGCGGCCCGGAACTGCAGGGCCACGGTCACGTCGTGGTCCGGGCGGTGCACGATCTCGACCGGGTCCCCGCGGCGGATCTCACCGGGCTCGATCACCCGCAGGTAGGCACCCGGCGCACCCTTCCGCGTGAATCTCCTGACCCATCCCCGCTCCCCCAGATGGCCCTGGAAGGTCCGGCACGGAATCCGCCCGCAGGTGACCTCCAGCACCACCGCGGGACCGTCCGGCGGGCCGATGCGCCAGCGCTCGCCGATCCGCGCACCGGATATGTCGATGCCCGTGGTGGTGAGGTTCTCGCCGAACGAGCCGTCGGGCAGCGCCCGGCCCAGCTCGCGCTCCCAGTCGTCCATGTCCTCGCGCGCCATCGCGTACACCGCCTGGTCGTCGCCGCCGTGGTGCCGCATGTCGCACACCGCGTCCCCGGCCAGCCCGCTCGCGCCGACGCCCTTGGGCCCGGGCGCCGCGATACGCACCGGATGGTCCACCGGCAGCTTGCCGATACCGGTCAGGCCCTCCGGCTGGTCGGTGTACGGCACGGCCACGGGACGGCCCAGGTTGACCGAGAGAAGCTTCATGCCCGGAACGGTAAAGGACCCCGTATCAAAGTGTCGACGCGTTTTCCGGCGGCTCGCCCAAGCTTCCCTTATGCTCGAAGGGTGATCGAGGCCCGTCATCTGCGCGTCCTGCGCGCCGTCGCCGCCACCGGCTCCTTCTCCGCGGCGGCCCGCGAGCTGGGCTGCACCCAGCCCGCCGTCAGCCAGCAGATGAAGGCCCTGGAGGGATCGGCCGGCACGCCGCTGCTGGTCCGCACCGGCCGGGAGATGCGGCTCACCGAGGTCGGCGAGGCCCTGGTGCGGCACGCGGGCGGCATCCTCGCCGGACTCACCGCGGCCGAGGAGGAGGTCGCCGCCATCGCGGGCCTGCGCGCCGGCCGCGTCCGCCTCGTCTCCTTCCCCAGCGGCAGTTCCACCCTCGTGCCGACCGCCCTCGCCGCCCTGCGCGCGGCCCACCCCGGCACCCGCGTCTCCCTGGAGGAGGCCGAACCGCCGCGCTCCGTGGAACTGCTGCGCGCGGGCGACTGCGACGTGGCGCTCGCCTTCCGCTACGAGGGCGCCGCGGGCGCGGAGGAATGGGCGGACCTGGTGGTACGCCCGCTGCTCACCGACCGCCTCGTCGGCCTCGTACCCGAAGGGCACCGGCTGGCCCGGGCCGAGTCCGTCGCCATCGCGGAACTCGCCGACGAGCCGTGGATCGCGGGCTGCCCCCGCTGCCGCGGCCAGCTCGTGGAGGTGTGCGCGAGCGCCGGGTTCACACCGCGCATCGACTTCGCCACGGACGACTACCCGGCGGTGGCCGGGCTGGTGGGCGCCGGTCTGGGCGTCGCCGTGCTGCCCCAGCTCGCGATCGAGTCCGTACGGCCCCGGGGCGCGAGCACCGTGGCGCTGGAGCCGACGGTGCGCCGCGAGATCGTCGCGCTCACCCTGCCCGACCTGGCCCAGGTGCCGACGGTGGCCGCCACCCTCGACGAACTGGTCCGCGCCGGGGCCAGGTGAGCCGGGAAGGGCCGGGGCGCGGTGCGCGGCGGGGAACCGGGCCCGGGTGTGCGGAGAACGGGCGCGGGTGTGCGGAGAAGAAGGGCACGCGCGCGTGTGCCCTTGTCGCCTGCCTCCGATGTGCCGCCTGTCTCCGTCGCCGTGCGTCCGTATGGGTAAGAAGAAACGTTCCTTCAGGTGTTCGAAGCGGTGTCGCCGCTTGATGACGAGGCCGTCACCAGTCGGTTCCGTGCTCGCCCCATGAGCTCCTCGCGCTCGTCCTCGGTCAGGCCGCCCCATACCCCGTACGGCTCGCGCACCGCCAAGGCGTGTGCCGCGCACTCCGCACGGACCGGGCACCTCATGCAGACCTCCTTGGCCGAGTTCTCTCGAGCGCTCCGAGCCGCCCCGCGCTCGCCCTCGGGATGGAAGAAGAGCGAGCTGTCCACTCCGCGGCAGGCAGCCAGCAGCTGCCAGTCCCACAGGTCCGCATTCGGTCCGGGAAGGCGGGAGAAATCTGCCATTGCGTGACCCCTTGTAGCCGTTCGGTGGCGGATACGGTGCCAACGACCGTACATCCCCGATCTAAGGAGATGAAAATATGACTCATTGCGAATCTAGCCCTAGACACCTAGAAACGGGAAGAAAAGGGGCCAAATGGGGCATAGCTTGTGATGAAAAGTTGAGGGTATGACGTCTGTGTCTGCACTGTGTCCGCTCACTCACGTAGAGTGCCGAAAACGGCGTACGGCCCCGTAACTCTTTCGAGTGACCGTCGTTGAGAGTGCGGAGGCGGTTGAAAACACAAGTGCTCGGGCAGGCGTCCGAGACGGTCGACCGCACAGGTGACGATTTCGTACCAGCCTGGAGGCTCAAGGTGACGCGCATCAGCTGCGGAGGGCGGCCATGACATCCGTCCTCGTCTGCGACGACTCCCCGCTTGCCCGAGAGGCGCTCCGCCGCGCGGTCGCGACCGTGCCCGGCGTCGAGCGCGTGACGACGGCGGCCAACGGCGAGGAAGTCCTCCGCCGCTGGGGCGCCGACCGCTCGGACCTCATTCTCATGGACGTGCGCATGCCCGGACTGGGCGGCGTCGAGACGGTCCGGCGCCTGCTGTCCGCCGACCCCGGGGCGCGCATCATCATGCTCACGGTCGCCGAGGACCTCGACGGCGTCGCGCTCGCCGTGGCCGCCGGTGCTCGCGGCTACCTGCACAAGGACGCCTCCCGCGCGGAGTTGCGCGCCACGGTGACCCAGGCCCTCGCCGACCCCACCTGGCGGCTGGCCCCGCGCCGGCTGCGCTCGGCCGAGATGGGCGCCGCGCCCACCCTCACCGCGCGTGAGATCCAGGTCCTGGAGGGCATGAGCCACGGCCGCTCCAACGCCGAGATCGGGCGTGAGCTGTTCCTCTCCGAGGACACCGTCAAGACCCACGCCCGGCGCCTGTTCAAGAAGCTCGGCGCCTCCGACCGCGCGCACGCGGTGGCCCTCGGTTTCCGGTGGGGCCTGGTGCGTTAGGTCCTGCCTCGACTCAGGGTCACGCCCTCGCGCGAGGGGCGCAGGGAGCGGTCGTACGGCCGTGACCAGCCGCTCGCGCCGTGGCGTCCGCCCGGGCCGTTCCGGCCGGCCGGGGACGCGCGGGGCGGGCAGCGGCCCCACGGCCCCACAGCTCCGGCGTACGACGGCCCGGCCCGGACGCCCGTCGGTTCCGCGGTGGGCGTCCGGGCCGGGCCGCCGTGCACGAGTCCGTGCGGCCGGACCCCGAGGGCCGTCCTCGCGTGAGCGGGGGCCGGCCGGGGGCCCCGCAAGGGGCGCGAGCGGTGTCGCGTACCGCACGTCGGGTACCAGTGGCAATGCGGCCCACCGGGCGGCCGGTGCTCGTTTCGCCGCGGATGCCGCATCCTTGAGGTGTGGAGTTCCTCGGGGACGAGTCGGTCGAGCGGAATGGGAGGGCGCAGGGGATGGGTTCCGGCGCACCTGCTCATAACGCTTCGGTGCACAACCACGAAGGCGGTGCCACCGGGCATACGACGCCAAGGCACGATGGACCGATGCGCGACGACGAGGCGGCAGTTGCCCCAGGGGCGATCGGTGCGCTCGTGCACCGTGCCGTCGACGGCGACGAGCAGGCCACGCACGACCTGCTGGCCCGCGTCCACCCGCTCGCGCTGCGCTACTGCCGCACCCGTCTGTCCCGGCTCCCGGGCGACGCGCGTCACTTCGTGGAGGACCTGGCCCAGGAGGTCTGCGTCGCGGTCCTCCTCGCCCTGCCGCGCTACCGGGACACCGGCCGCCCCTTCGAGGCGTTCGTCTTCGCCATCGCCTCCCACAAGGTCGCCGACCTCCAGCGCGCGGCGATGCGCCACCCCGGTTCGACGGCCGTGCCCTCCGACGAGATGCCCGAGCGGCCGGACGACTCCCTCGGCCCGGAGGAGCGCGCCCTGCTCAGCAGCGACGCCGAGTGGGCCAAGAAGCTGCTCGCCAACCTCCCCGAGAACCAGCGCGAGCTGTTGCTCCTGCGTATCGCGGTCGGCTTGACCGCCGAGGAGACGGGACAGATGTTGGGAATGTCACCGGGAGCCGTCCGGGTTGCCCAGCACCGGGCGCTCAGCAGGCTGCGGGCGCTCGCCGAGCAGTAGCCCGGCCCCCGTTGACCGGCGACGCGCCGATCTCATAGGAAGATACGAAGCTCAGGGCGGCTCTTCGTCGTGGAATGAGACGCCTCCGCTTCCCGTTAGCATGGACATCCGCACCGAGCAAGGCCATTTGGGGAAGGTGTCATGACTGCAAACGTCGACGGAGTGCCCGGCAAATTCGCGACACTCGGGCTGACCTACGACGACGTGCTGCTGCTGCCGGGCGCATCCGAGGTGCTCCCCAACGCGGTCGACACCTCGTCCCGCATCTCCCGCAACGTCCGGGTGAACATCCCGCTGCTGTCCGCGGCGATGGACAAGGTGACCGAGTCCCGCATGGCGATCGCGATGGCCCGCCTCGGCGGCGTCGGCGTGCTGCACCGCAACCTCTCCATCGAGGACCAGGCCAACCAGGTCGACCTGGTGAAGCGGTCGGAGTCCGGCATGGTCACCGACCCGATCACGGTGCACCCGGAGGCCACGCTCGCCGAGGCGGACGCCCTGTGCGCGAAGTTCCGCATCAGCGGCGTCCCGGTCACCGACCCGGCCGGCAAGCTGCTCGGCATCGTGACCAACCGCGACATGGCCTTCGAGAGCGACCGCAGCCGCCGCGTGCACGAGGTCATGACCCCGATGCCGCTGGTCACCGGCAAGGTGGGCATCTCCGGCCCCGATGCCATGGAGCTGCTGCGCAAGCACAAGATCGAGAAGCTGCCGCTGGTGGACGACGAGGGCGTCCTCAAGGGCCTGATCACGGTCAAGGACTTCGTCAAGGCCGAGAAGTACCCCAACGCCGCGAAGGACGCCGAGGGCCGGCTGCTCGTCGGTGCCGCCGTCGGCGCCAGCCCGGAGGCGCTGGAGCGCGCCCAGGCGCTCACCGAGGCCGGAGTCGACTTCCTGGTCGTCGACACCTCGCACGGCCACAACAGCAACGCCCTGAGCTGGATGTCGAAGATCAAGTCGAGCGTGAACGTCGACGTGGTCGGTGGCAACGTCGCCACCCGCGACGGCGCCCAGGCGCTGATCGACGCCGGTGTGGACGGCATCAAGGTGGGCGTGGGCCCGGGCTCCATCTGCACCACCCGCGTCGTCGCCGGCATCGGCGTTCCCCAGGTCACCGCCATCTACGAGGCGTCCCTCGCGGCCCGCGCCGCCGGCGTCCCGCTGATCGGCGACGGCGGCCTGCAGTACTCCGGCGACATCGGCAAGGCGCTGGCCGCCGGCGCCGACACGGTGATGCTGGGCAGCCTCCTCGCCGGCTGTGAGGAGTCCCCGGGCGAGCTGCTCTTCATCAACGGCAAGCAGTTCAAGTCGTACCGCGGCATGGGCTCGCTGGGTGCCATGCAGTCCCGCGGCCAGGGCAGGTCGTACTCGAAGGACCGCTACTTCCAGGCCGACGTGACCGCCGACGAGAAGCTCGTGCCCGAGGGCATCGAGGGCCAGGTCCCCTACCGCGGACCGCTCGCCAACGTCCTGCACCAGCTCGTCGGCGGCCTGCGCCAGACCATGGGCTACGTCGGCGCCGCCACCATCGAGGAGATGGAGTCCAAGGGCCGGTTCGTGCGGATCACCTCGGCGGGCCTCAAGGAGTCCCACCCGCACGACATCCAGATGACCGTCGAGGCGCCGAACTACAGCAGCAAGAAGTGAGCGGGAAGTGATCCACGCGCGTGCGGCGTCGCGCGCTTAGAGCACGGCCGACGACGTCCGAGGGCGGTCCCGGGTGCACCGGGGCCGCCCTTGTCATGGGTGTCGGCGATACTGGAAGACGCTGCAACGCATCAGGGAAAGGCCACAGACGTGACTGAGATCGAGATCGGGCGCGGCAAGCGCGGCCGCCGGGCGTACGCCTTCGACGACATCGCCGTCGTCCCCAGCCGCCGTACGCGGGACCCGAAGGAGGTCTCGATCGCCTGGCAGATCGACGCCTACCGGTTCGAGCTGCCCTTCCTGGCCGCCCCCATGGACTCCGTCGTCTCCCCGGCCACCGCCATCCGCATCGGGGAGCTGGGCGGCCTCGGCGTGCTCAACCTCGAAGGCCTGTGGACCCGCCACGAGGACCCGCAGCCCCTGCTGGACGAGATCACCGAGCTGCCCGCCGAGGCCGCGACCCGCCGCCTCCAGGAGATCTACGCCGCTCCGATCAAGGAGGAGCTGATCGGGGCGCGCATCAAGGAGGTGCGCGACTCCGGTGTGGTCACCGCCGCCGCGCTCTCCCCGCAGCGCACCGCCCAGTTCTCCAAGGCCGTCGTCGACGCGGGCGTGGACATCTTCGTCATCCGCGGCACCACGGTCTCCGCCGAGCACGTCTCCTCCTCGCACGAGCCGCTGAACCTGAAGCAGTTCATCTACGAGCTGGACGTCCCGGTGATCGTCGGCGGCTGCGCCACCTACACCGCCGCCCTGCACCTGATGCGCACCGGCGCGGCCGGTGTCCTCGTCGGCTTCGGCGGCGGCGCCGCGCACACCACGCGCAACGTGCTGGGCATCCAGGTCCCCATGGCCACTGCCGTCGCCGACGTGGCCGCCGCCCGCCGCGACTACATGGACGAGTCCGGCGGCCGGTACGTGCACGTGATCGCGGACGGCGGTGTCGGCTGGTCCGGCGACCTGCCCAAGGCGATCGCCTGCGGCGCGGACTCCGTGATGATGGGCTCCCCGCTCGCCCGCGCGACCGACGCGCCCGGCAGGGGCCACCACTGGGGCATGGAGGCCGTCAACGAGGAGCTGCCGCGCGGCCAGAAGGTCGACCTCGGCACCGTCGGCACCATCGAGGAGGTCCTCACCGGCCCCTCGCACACCCCCGACGGCTCCATGAACTTCTTCGGCGCCCTGCGCCGCGCCATGGCCACGACCGGCTACAGCGAGTTGAAGGAGTTCCAGCGCGTCGAGGTGACGGTGGCGGACGCGCAGCACAAGCGGTAGGGCTTACCGCCCTTCCCGGAAGGGGCGGCTTCACCTAAGGGGCCCGGTCACTCGCTCAGGCGGGTGGCCGGGCCTCTTGGCGTTCGGGCAGGTGGGGGCGTGTTCGGTGAGGTGGGGGCGCGTGGTTGCGTTCGGGGCGAATGCGGGCTGAACGGGTGATGTGGGGCGGTAGTGTCTGTGATCGGCGACCCGGTTGTCTGGGGCGCCCCCTTCCAAGGAACGAGGTTCCGGACCCGGTGGCCCGGGGCCCGGCCCGGAGTTCCGATGGGCCGTCCACCGGGCTTACTGGGCGGCGTCATGGAAGGGGGCGCGCCCATGGGCCGTCACCGCAGGCCCACTCGCTGGGATCGGATCCGTCTTTGGACGGTGAAGTGCCGGAGGAGGTGGATCTTGCGGATTTACGGCCGCTGAGCGGCCACCCCTACAAAACCTAGGGGTGGACACTCCGCGTAGTGGCCAGGAGCCCGCTGCAGTAGCCCCTGCGGTGGGCTCCACCTTTCGGCGTGATGGTGAGCGGCCGTCCCTATGAGAACTAGGGGTGGACACTCCCTGATCCATCCACGAGTCGGCCGCAGTGCCCTCTGCAGCTGACCCCGCCTGTCTCCGTAAGGTACCCGCGCAGCGCCCCGCGTGCCACCATCGCCAACCGCCCAAGCACCCACGCGCCCCCTTTCACAACCGGTGCGCCGCCCCCAGCGGGGCCGCCCCGCGGGTGTCCAGGAGCAGCTGGGCCTTCACCGACAGGCCTTGCAGGTCGTACGTCCTGTGGTGCTGGAGCAGGATCGTCAGGTCGGCGTCGGCCACCGCTTCGTAGAGGGCGTCCGCGCGCGGCACGGGGCGGTCCTGGACGCTCCAGGCGGGCACGTACGGGTCGTGGTAGCTGAGACAGGCGCCGAGGCCCGTCAGGCGGTCGGCGATCTCCTCGGCGGGGGTGCCCTGGAGGTCGGCGAGGTCGGGCTTGTAGGTGACGCCCAGGAGGAGGACGCGGGCGCCGCGCGCCGACTTGCCGTGCTCGTTGAGGAGGGCGGCGGCGCGCTGGACGACATAGCGGGGCATGCGGCTGTTGACCCGCTGGGCGAGTTCCACCATGCGCAGGCCGCGGCCGGCCGGGCCGGACATGTCCTGGGGGAGGCCGGGGCCGCCGACGCCGGGGCCGGGGCGGAAGGCCTGGAAGCCGAACGGCTTGGTCTCGGCGCAGCGGACCACGTCCCACAGGTCGACGCCGAGGTCGTGGCAGAGCACGGCCATCTCGTTGACGAGGGCGATGTTGACGTGCCGGTAGTTGGTCTCCAGCAGGTGGACGGTCTCCGCCTCCCTGAGGCCGCGCGCGCGGACCACCTTGTCGGTGAGGCGGCCGTAGAAGGCGGCGGCCGACTCGGTGCAGGCCGGGGTGAGGCCGCCGATCACCTTCGGCGTGTTGGCCGGGGTGATGTCGCGGTTGCCGGGGTCGACGCGGCTGGGGGAGTAGGCGAGGTGGAAGTCGCGGCCCGCCAGGAGACCGGAGCCCTCCTCCAGGAGCGGGCGCAGGAAGGCGTCCGTGGTCCCGGGGTGGACGGGGGACTCCAGGATGACCGTGGTGTGCGGGCGCAGGTGTTCGGCCAGGGCGCGGGCGGCGGTCTCCACCTGTCCCAGGTCGAAGCCGCCGTCGGCGCCGCGCGGGGTGGGCGCGCAGATCACGGCGGTGCGGACCCGGCCCAGTTCGGCGGGGTTGGTGGCCGGCCGGAAGCCCCCCGAGAGCATCCGGCGCAGTTCGGCGGCGCTGAGCGAGCCGGGTTCCTCCCCGGTGCGGTACCCGAGTGTGGGGACACCGGCGGCGACGGCGGCCTGGGCCAGGGGCAGGCCGAGAGGACCGAGTCCGATGACGGCGAGATCTGCGGGCATGGCGTGGGCCGTCCTTCCCAATAACCGAGGTGGTGCGGGCACGCAAGTCCTGTGGACAGGACGAGCGAGAGCAATGTCAGACTAGGAGTAAATATGACCGTTTTGCGGGATTGACCAGCGTGTTTCTCGGTGAACCGATGGGAGTTGTCCACAGGCTGGGGGCGACTGGTGGCTGAAGACGGGCAACCCGGTCAGAATCTGGTCAGGGGAGAACGCGAGGGGTACCGGAGACGTATGGGACGGGGCTTCGCCCGACGGGTGCGGCCGGCTCGACCGAGAGCGGGAGGCAGCAGTGAGGACAGCGACACTGGGGCCGGCGCAGCGCGCCGCGTCACTGGCGGCAATGGCCGAGCGTGAGCTGGACATTCTGGTCGTGGGTGGCGGCGTGGTGGGCGCGGGCACGGCCCTGGACGCCGTCACGCGCGGTCTGTCCACCGGCATCGTCGAGGCGCGCGACTGGGCGTCCGGCACGTCCAGCCGGTCCAGCAAGCTGATACACGGCGGGCTGCGGTATCTGGAGATGCTCGACTTCGCCCTCGTACGGGAGGCGCTGAAGGAACGCGGCCTGCTGCTCGAACGGCTCGCTCCGCACCTGGTCAAGCCGGTGCCGTTCCTGTACCCGCTCCAGCACACCGGCTGGGAGCGGCTGTACGCGGGCTCGGGCGTCGCGCTCTACGACGGCATGTCGATGGCCCGCGGACACGGCCGCGGACTGCCCGTGCACCGTCACCTGAGTCACCGTCACGCCCTGCGTGTGGCCCCCTGCCTGAAGAAGGACGCCCTGGTCGGCGCCCTGCAGTACTACGACGCACAGATGGACGACGCCCGCTTCGTGGCGACCCTGGTGCGCACGGCGGTCTCCTACGGCGCTTCGGCCGCCAACCGCGCGCGGGTCACCGGGTTCCTGCGCGAGGGCGAGCGGGTGGTCGGAGCGCGGGTGCAGGACGTCGAGGGCGGCGGCGAGTACGAGGTCCGCGCCCAGCAGATCGTCAACGCGACCGGGGTGTGGACGGACGACACGCAGGCGATGGTGGGCCAGCGCGGCCAGTTCCACGTCCGAGCCTCCAAGGGCATCCACCTGGTCGTGCCCAAGGACCGCATCAACTCCTCCACCGGCCTGATCCTGCGCACCGAGAAGTCCGTCCTGTTCGTCATCCCCTGGGGGCGGCACTGGATCATCGGCACCACCGACACCGACTGGGACCTCGACAAGGCCCACCCGGCCGCCTCCAGCGCCGACATCGACTACCTGCTGGAGCACGTCAACTCGGTGCTCGCGGTACCGCTCACCCGCGACGACGTGGAGGGCGTCTACGCGGGCCTGCGGCCCCTGCTGGCCGGCGAGTCCGACGCCACCAGCAAGCTCTCGCGCGAGCACACCGTGGCGCATCCGGTGCCGGGGCTCGTGGTCGTGGCGGGCGGCAAGTACACCACCTACCGGGTGATGGCCAAGGACGCCGTGGACGAGGCGGTGCACGGCCTCGACATGCGCGTCGCCGACTGCGTCACCGAGGAGACCCCGCTGTTCGGCGCGGAGGGCTACCACGCGCTGTGGAACGCGCGGGCGCGCATCGCCGCCGAGACCGGGATCCACGTGGTGCGCGTCGAGCACCTGCTGAACCGGTACGGGGCGGCGGCGCAGGAAGTCCTCGACCTCATCGCCGAGGACCCCTCCTTCGGCGCGCCGCTGAAGGCCGCCGACGACTACCTGCGCGCCGAGGTCGTCTACGCCGCCTCCCACGAGGGCGCCCGCCACCTGGACGACGTCCTGACCCGGCGCACCCGCATATCCATCGAGACCTTCGACCGGGGCACGCGCAGCGCACGCGAGGCCGCCGAACTGATGGCGCCGGTCCTGGGCTGGGACCAGGACCAGATCGCCCGGGAGGTCGAGCACTACGAGAAGCGGGTCGAGGCGGAACGGGAGTCGCAGCGCCAGCCCGACGACCTGACGGCGGACGCGGCGCGACTGGGGGCACCGGACATCGTGCCGCTGTAGCAGAAGGGGGGAAACGGGAGAGAAGGGGCGACGGAGAGGGGTTTGGTCACCGGGCGTCATCACCCTGTGCCGTACGCGCTGTTCAGCGTGGACCCGCGGCGCCCCGGGGTGTCCGCAGAGGGCACCCTGGGCGTCGAGCACTTGTCGGGTGAGGGACAATGGAGCCTCTGTCAGGGCGGGTTGCATGAGGGGACGCATGTCGGAGGCGGAGCGGGCGGGGGCATCCCGTCAGGACACTCGTCAGGACAACAGCGAGCGTCTTCTCGCCGGGCGGTACCGGCTGGGAGACGTGCTCGGCCGCGGCGGCATGGGCACGGTGTGGCGGGCCGAGGACGAGACCCTGGGGCGGACGGTCGCCGTCAAGGAACTGCGGTTCCCGACGAACATCGACGAGGAGGAGAAGCGGCGCCTGATCACCCGGACGCTGCGCGAGGCCAAGGCCATCGCGCGCATCCGCGACACCAGCGCCGTGACCGTCTTCGACGTGGTCGACGAGGACGACCGGCCGTGGATCGTCATGGAACTGGTCGAGGGCAAGTCCCTGGCCGAAGTGATCCGTGAGGACGGCGTGCTGGAGCCGCGACGGGCCGCGGAGGTCGGGCTCGCCGTCCTGGACGTGCTGCGTTCCGCGCACCGCCAGGGCATCCTGCACCGCGACGTGAAACCGTCCAACGTGCTCATCGCCGAGGACGGCCGTGTCGTGCTCACCGACTTCGGCATCGCCCAGGTCGAGGGCGACCCCTCCATCACCTCGACCGGCATGCTCGTCGGCGCGCCCTCCTACATCTCCCCGGAGCGGGCCCGCGGCCACAAGCCCGGCCCGGCGGCCGACCTGTGGTCGCTCGGCGGCCTGCTGTACGCGGCGGTCGAGGGTTCGCCGCCGTACGACAGGGGTTCGGCCATCGCCACGCTGACCGCGGTGATGACCGAGCCGCTGGAGGAACCCAAGAACGCGGGGCCCCTGCGGGACGTCATCTTCGGCCTGCTCAACAAGGACCCGGCCAAGCGGCTCGACGACGCGGGCGCCCGTGCCCTGCTCGACGCCGTCATCAACGCGCCCGAGCGCGGGGCGGCGGAGCCGGAGCCCCCGGCGGACGCCACCAAGGTCGTACCCCTGCCCGCGCAGCCGGACCGGCGCTCGGGCAAGGGCTCGTCGAAGAAGACCGGCGCCGGTTCGCGGGGGGCCGCGGGCACCGACTCCGGTTCCGCCTCCGCTTCGAAGTCCCCTTCCGGTTCCGGTGCCGGGGCGGGGGGCAAGCGCGGCGAGGAGGCGGCCGATCGGCTGCGCGGTGCGCTGCGGTCCGTGCGCAAGGCGGCCGGGACGGCGACCTCGGCCGCCGCGTCCCGCACCAAGCAGGCGGCGGGCGGCACCGGCACGGCGGACTCGGCGTCCGGTCCCACGGACCGTGCGGCCGGTGGCACGGCGACCGCCCGGACCGCCGGTGGTTCCGGTACGGCCGGCGCCTCCGGAGCGACGGCCGGGAAGACCGCGGGCAGTGCGAGCGCCGGCGGGAGCGGGACCGGCGGGGGGAGCGGCAGCGGGACCGGCGGCACGGCGGGTGGCGCCCAGGCCGGGCGCTCCGGTGGCGGCTGGCCCGTGGTGCCGCCGCCGGACCTGGACCTGCCCCCGCGCCCGGTGCCCAGGGCGCCGATCACCGACGTGGTGCCGAAGCGGACCCTGGTGATCATCGCCGTGGTGGTGGTGCTCGCGGTGATCGGCACCGTGCTGACCATCGCCTTCAGCGGCGACGACAAGGGCTCCAAGGGCGACCGGAGCGGCGGCGCGGGTACGTCGGCCGGCGCCGCGGCCACCGGGAGCACGACGGCCGGGCAGGGCAAGGGCAGCGCCAAGGGCACGGACGGCAAGCAGACCGGTGCGGCGACGGACGCCGGCGGTTCGCCCGCGGCGGGCGACGGCGCCGGCACGCCGGGCGGCGACGCCTCCGGCAGCGGCTCCGCGTCAAGCTCCGGTCACGGCTCCGGCGGCGACGGCGCGACCACGACGTACAAGGGCGACCAGGGCTTCTCCATCGGGCTGCCCAAGGGCTGGAAGTACACGACCACCGGCTCCTCGGGCGCCCGGTTCACCGGCCCCGACGGGCAGAAGCTGCTCGTCGCCTGGACGTCGGCGCCCAAGGACGACCCCGTGGCCGACTGGAAGAACCAGGAGGGCTACATGGTGCGCTCCGAGTACCACCGCATCCGTATCGAGAAGGTGGGCTACCGGGGGTGGAACGCCGCCGACTGGGAGTTCACCTACACCGAGGGCGGCACGAAGTACCGCACGGTGGACCGCGGGTTCGTGGTCGACGACCACCTCGGTTACGCCCTGATGTACACGGCGAAGGCCGACAAGTGGGACAGCGACCTGCGCCGGGACACGTGGCGGACGCTGACGAAGACGTTCGAACCCAAGTGAGATCCGGCTTCCCCTCTTGCGGGTTGCCTCCGGCACGTATCGTGAGTGGTTGCGGACCGTGAGCATCGGGAACGGGACGCGTGGCGAACGCATTTGACCGAACGTGCGGCCGGGGGAGGCAACGTGGACGACTACGCGGGCCGGGTACTCGCCGACCGCTACCGCCTGCCGGTGCCTCCGTCCGACGAGTACGAACTCACCGAGACCCGGGCCTTCGACACCTACAGCGGGCAGGAAGTGCTGCTCCGCCAGGTGCCGTTGCCCGAGGTGGTCGAGGCCGAGGTGCTCGACGCGGACGGGCTGCCCGACGGATTCACGGCGCGCGACAGCGCCTTCCGGGGGCCCGGGGGGCGCACGGGACGCGGTCTGCCCCCGGCGCACACCCCCCGTGCGGAGTCCGGGGCCACGCGGCGGCCCGCCGATCCGGCGGTACGGCGGGCGGTCGAGGCCGCGCAGGCCGCGGCGCGGATCCCCGACCACCCGCGGCTCGACCAGGTCTTCGACGTGTTCGCGGAGGGCGGCTCGCTGTGGATCGCCAGTGAGCTGGTCGCCGCCCGGCCGCTGGCGGCCCTCCTGGCCGACCGGCCGCTGACGCCCTACCGCGCGGCCGAGGTCGCCTCCGACATACTCATGGCACTGCGGGTCCTGCACGGGCACGGCTGGGTGCACCGCAACATCACCGCCCGCACCGTGATGGTCTGCGACGACGGCCGGGTGATGCTGACCGGTCTCGCGGTCGGCGCGGCCCAGGAGGCGCTGTGCGGGTACGACCCGGTTCCCGCGCCGGACGGGGAAGACGGGGAGGACGGCCAGGGGGAGCCAGCGGCCGGTGCGGCGGCCCCCTACGCAGAGCCGTACCGCGAGCCGCCCGGGGACCCGTACGGCAGCGGCGGGCCCGGGGGCGGCAGGGGCAGTGCCGGCGGCCCGGGTGGTGCAGGCCGTACGGGAGGGTTCGGCGGCGGCGCGGGCGGCGCGGCCGGGTTCGGCGGTGGCGGCGGTGCGGGCGGGCGCGCGCAAGGAGCCCGGCCCGGCGGCCCCGGGGCGGCGGGCGCGGCGGGGTCCGGCGGACCGGCGGGAGGGACGGGGCCCGGTGGACCGGCGGGAGGGGCGGGTTCCGCCGCCGCGGATCCCGAAGCGGCGCGGCGGGCCGCGATCGAGGCGCGGGCGGCCGGTGCGCTGCCGCTGCCCGGCGGCGGGACGGCGAGCGGCGCGGGGGCGGCGGGAGCCGCGGGAGCGCTCGTCCGGCGTACGCCGGAGACCGGGGACGACATCCGGGCGGCGCGCGCCGGGGCCATCGCCGCGTACCGCGCGGGCGCGCGGGCGGCGGCCCGCGTGCAGGAGGCGCAGCAGAGCACACGGGCCGCCCTGCCCGGCGCCCGGCCGCCCGCCGAGGACGAGGGCCGCGACGCACCACCCGGCCAGATCGCCGACCCCTATGGCGTGCGCGCCTCCTGGAACGGTCTCGCGCAACGGCAGGCCCCCGGCGGCACCCCCGCGCCCGCCGAGCACCCCGGCGGCGCCGGGCGCCCCGGCGCCCCCGGCGGCGCGGCGCACCCCGAAGGGGCCGGGCGCACCGAGGACGGGTGGCGCACCGAGGGCGGTGACCAGGGGCGTACGGCCCTCCCGCCGGCCGGCCCCGACGGTGCCGAGGGTTCCTTGGAGCCGCACCCCGCCGCCCCCTGGGACGCTCCCCCCGCGGGCGCGGCCGTGCGGCGCGGGCCCGGGACGGCGCTGGCCGCCGAGCGGGCGCGGCAGGCGCGGATGACCGTGGTGGGCCCGGTGACCGAGCGCTGGGCGCCCGAGCAGGCCGGGCCGGTGCACGCGAACTGGCAGCTGGCCGCGCCGATCGGCCCCGCCACCGACCTGTGGGCGCTGGGCGCGCTGCTCTTCCGGGCCGTACAGGGGCATGCTCCCTATCCGGAGGAGTCGACCGCCGAACTGGTGCAGATGGTGTGCGCCGAGCCGCCCGCCTTCGCGGAGGAGTGCGGTGCGCTCCGTCCGGTGGTGGAGTCGCTGCTGCGTCAGGACCCGACCGAACGGCTCGACTTCGAGGAACTGGGCGGTTGGCTGCGCTCGCTGGTGCGTTCCGCGCCCGAGCCGGAGGCCGGGGCGCACGTCGTGTCCGCGCCGCCCGCCGACCCGGCCCGGCTGCCGATCGTGCGGCGCCGCGGCGAGCTGGTGCGCAGGCGGCGGGCCGGGCTGCCCGCCCACCACGGGCGGCACAAGCGGGCCGGTCAGGAGGCGCGTTCGCCGCGCAGCCTGGGACGGTTGCTGCTTGTGCTGGTGCTGGTCCTGCTGGCCGCGGCGGTGGCGTACGCGATGCTGTTCATGCCGAAGACCGACCGGTCCGGGAACGGCGGCACGCCCGGCGGCGAGCGCACGGCTGCCGCGGGCGGGGCGAGCCCGGCCCCCAAGTCCTCGGGCGGCTCGGACGCGAGCGGCGCACCCGGGAGCGGCGGGAGCACCGCGGACAGCGGCAGCAACCCCTCGGGGTCGGCGGGTTCGGCCGAGACACAGACGACCGGCGCCGGCGTGCCCCGCGGTTTCACGCTGCGCAAGGACCCCGCCGGCTTCCGGATAGCCGTCGCCGGCGGCTGGAGCCGTACCCCGAAGAACAGCCTGGGCCAGGTGGTGTACTCCCACGGCGACTTCGAACTGATCGTGGTGCCGGGACGGGACAGTGCGGCCCGGTTCGGCAGCGACCCGATGGCCTACCAGCGGGAGACGGAACGCGAACTCCAGGGGTACCGCGACTCCAGCTGGGCCACCTCGTCCGGGATGCGGACCATCCAGGTGGGCGGGAAGACCATGGCCGAGGGGCAGTTCACCTGGAGCGGCGCGGGCGGGCGGCAGCTGTTCGTGCGCAACCTCGCCCTGCTCCTCGACGGCCGCTACCACGTCGTGCAGGTGCGGGGCCCGGAGTCCCAGCGGGACCAGGTGAGCAAGTTGTACGAACAGGCGTCGGCCACGTACCGGTACACCGGGTGAACCCCAGCAGTCCGGCTGATTCCCGTCAACCTCGGGAAGCGACAACTGTCACAGTGCGGTTTCTTGGTACCCCCACCGGTTCCCTGCCGGAGGACCGGTCCCTACGCTGGCCCTGTCAAGAACATTGCGGGGAAACGTGAATCAGATGCAGGGCCAGCTGCTCGCCGGACGCTACCGGCTCGCCGACTCCATCGGCAGCGGCGGCATGGGCCGGGTCTGGCGCGCGCACGACGAGGTGCTGCACCGGGCCGTGGCGATAAAGGAGTTGACCGCCGCGCTCTACGTCTCGGAGAGCGACCAGGCGGTCCTCCTGGCACGCACCCGGGCCGAGGCACGCGCGGCGGCACGGATCAACCACTCCGCCGTGGTCACCGTGCACGACGTGCTCGAACACGACGGCCGTCCGTGGATCGTGATGGAACTGGTCGAGGGCCAGTCGCTGGCGGACGCGGTCAAGGAGCAGGGCAGGCTGGAACCGGCCGAGGCCGCCCGTGTCGGGCTGTGGGTGCTGCGCGCCCTGTGCGCCGCGCACGCGGCCGGGGTCCTGCACCGTGACGTCAAGCCCGGCAACGTCCTGCTCTCCCAGGACGGCCGGGTCCTGCTCACCGACTTCGGCATCGCCCAGATCGAGGGCGACACGACCATCACCCGCACCGGCGAGGTCGTCGGGTCGGTCGACTACCTCGCCCCCGAGCGGGTCCGCGGCCACGACCCGGGCCCGGCCTCCGACCTGTGGGCGCTGGGCGCCACGCTGTACACGGCGGTGGAGGGCCTGTCGCCGTTCCGGCGCACCTCCCCGCTGACCACCATGCAGGCGGTCGTCGACGAGGAACCCCGCGAGACGGCCCACGCCGGCCCGCTCACGCCGGTCATCTCCGCACTCCTGCGCAAGGACCCGGCCGCGCGCCCGGACGCGACGGCGGCCGAGCAGATGCTCGCCGAGGCCGCGGAGGGGCGGCGGCCGAGCCACGCGCAGGCGTACGTCCCGACCTCCCAGCAGACCGCCTACCAGCCGGGGACGGGGTCGCACGGGACGACCGGACAGGACGGCACGACCGGGCAGCACGGGACGACCGGGCCGTTCGGTACGGGCTCTGCGCAGCACGGGACGACCGGGCAGCAGGGCACGACCGGGCAGCACGGCACTACCGGGCCGTTCGGCACCGCCTCCGGGCAGCAGGGCACGACCGGGCAGCACGGCACTACCGGGCCGTTCGGCACCGCCTCCGGGCAGCAGGGGACGACCGGGCAGCACGGGACGGCCGCCGGGCAGTACGGGACGGCCGGGCAGCACGGCGTGAGCGGCCACCCCGCGACGGCCGGCGGCCAGTTCGCGGGCGCCCCCTTCGGGAACGGCACGCACCCCGGCACGACACCGGGCGGCGGTACCGCGCCCTACGGCCCGGGCACCACCGCCGCGCACGGCCAGGCCCCCGCCCCGGCCGGGGCGCCGCACCACCCGACGACCGGGCCGACCACCGTCGGGGCCGCGCAGGGTACGGGCGGCGGCGTGCCGTCCCGGCGCCGCCGGCTGCGCAACGTCGCCCTCGTGGTGGTCCTCGCCGCGGTCGTCGGCGGCGGCACCGCGGTGGCGTTGCAGAAGTGGGGGCCGGGCACCGGCCAGGGTTCCGGCACCTCCGCCTCCACGGCCGCGCCTCCCCCGGAGTCCTCCCGGCCGCGCCCCACGGCGACGGGGAAGTCCGGCAGGACCGGCCCGGCGGACAGCCTCCCGGCCGGCTGGACGCGCGTGAAGGACCCGTACGGCTTCAGCATCGGCCTGCCCGGTCCGAACTGGCAGCGCGTGGTGTCCAACAGCGCGCTGCGCCAGGTCGACTACACGCCCGACGGCGGCAAGCACTTCGTGCGCATCGCCGTCTCGGACTCGCCGCAGTTCAGCAGCGCGCAGGACCACCAGATGGACCTGGAAGCCCAGTTGAAGCGCCTGGTCGACTACCACCGGGTGTCGCTGCGGGCCGAGACCTTCCGCGACCGCCCGGGCTCCCTGTGGGAGTACACCTGGACGGCGCTGCCCAAGGACACGCCCTACCCGGGCCCGCGGCACGCCATCGAGGAGACGTACTTCTCCCGCGACGGTGTCGAGTACGCGATCTACATGTCCTCGCCCGAGGAGTCCTGGGCGACCACGCGCAAACAGTTCAAGTCGGTGCTGCAGAGCTGGCGGCCCGGGACCTCCTGACCCCGCCGACCGGACACGAAGGCCTGATCAGGCCCCCCTCTTGGCCGGTCGGTGCCCCGGAAGGGGACCGTCCGATGCGGCATGATGGGGCGTATGGGGACCGAGGGGGACGACTGCCGTGTGATCGCGGGCCGTTACCGCCTGGTGGCGCGGATCGGGCGCGGGGGCATGGGAGTGGTGTGGCGGGCGAGTGACCAGTTGCTCGACCGGGCCGTCGCCGTCAAGGAACTCGCCTTCGACGAGACCCTGTCCGACGACGAGGCCCGGCACCTGCGCGACCGTACGCTGCGGGAGGCGCGCGCGGTCGCCCAGTTGCGGCATCCGAACGTCATCGTCGTCCACGACATCGTGGAACAGGACGGACGGCCGTACATCGTCATGGAGTTGATCGAGGGCGGCTCGCTCGCCGGCCGGATCGCCACGGACGGGCCGCTGGACGCCGTCGAGGCCGCCCGCGTCGGGATCGCTCTGCTGGGCGCGCTGCGCGCGGCGCACTCCGCCGGGGTGCTGCACCGCGACATCAAACCGGCGAACGTCCTGCTGGAGTCCGGCACCGGCCGGGCCGTCCTCACCGACTTCGGCATCGCCCAGGTGGCGGGCGCCACCACGCTCACCGAGACCGGCGCCTTCGTCGGCTCCCCGGAGTACACCGCGCCCGAACGGATGTCCGGGGCGGGCGCGGGCCCGCAGGCCGACCTCTGGTCGCTCGGTGCGCTGCTGTGCACGGCGCTGAGCGGCGCCTCGCCCTTCCGGCGCGACTCGCTGGGCGGGATTCTGCACGCGGTCGTCTTCGACGAGATCCGGCCGCCCGCGCAGGCCGGGCCGATCCTCCCCGTCGTGCAGGGGCTCCTCGAACGCGATCCGGAACGGCGGCTGGAGGCGGCGGAGGCGGAGCGGATGCTGCGCGCCTTCCTCGACTCGGGTCGTACGCCCCGGCCGGCGGCCCGTTCCGCGCCGACGCGGCGCAGCGGGCTCCGGTCGCCTCACCCGGCGCCACGGCCTCCCCGGGCGTCCCGGTCGCCGCGCCCCCGGCGGTCCGCGCGGTCCTCCCGGCCGGCCGGGCCGGGCGCTCGGACCCGGCCCGCCGAGGGGGCCCCGGCCCGCCCCTCCCCGTCAGGGCGGACGCCTACGCAGCCGCAGCAACTGCCGCTGCCGCAGCCCGCCGCTGCGGGCGCGGTGCCCGCCCCAGGGAGCGGGGTGCCCGGCCCGGCCGCCGACGGGCCGCAGCCGCCTGCCCGCTTCTCCACCCGGGGGGTGCTGATCGCCGCGCTGCTGGTGGCCGCCATGGCCGGGGCGGGGGTGTCGGCGGCGGCGCTGCTGATGAACGGCGGTCCGCACGGCGGAGGTTCACCGGGCAGCCCGGCCACGGAGCGCGGCACGAGCGCTTCGGGCGGGGCCCCGGCGGGTACGTCGGGCGGCCCCGGCGCCTCGGCGTCGCCCCGGTCGCCGACCGCGTCGCCCCGGTCGCCGACCGCGTCGCCCAGGTCGCCGGCCGCGTCGGCCCGCCCGTCCTCCACGTCCGCCCGGACCCGGCCCGCGACGGGCGTCGCCGACGCCGCCACCGCACCCTCCGGCTACCACCTGGCGCAGGACCCGGCCGGCTTCTCGGTCGCCGTACCCGACGGCTTCGCGCGCTCACCGCAGGGCGTGCGGACCTTCTACCTGTCACCGGGGGAGACCTTCCGCCTCGGCGTCAAGGCGGCCACCCCGGAAGGCGGCGGCCCGCTCGCGGTGATGCGGCGCGCGGACGCCGCCGGCCCGCACACCAACCCCGGCTACCACGACGGGCAGGTCACCGCCACCACACACGACGGACACCCCGCCGCCCTCTGGGAGTTCACGTGGGACGGTTTCAGTGCGGCGGAGGGCGCCCGGCACACCTACGACCTGTGCTGGGAGCAGGACGGGCGGATGTACGACGTGTGGCTGTCGGCGCCGGTCGGCAAGGTGCGTGAGGCCAAGGAGTACTTCGACGTCGCCGTCGACACGTTCAGGACCGGCTGAGCCACAGGGCTTCCCGCCTCGTCACCGACCGCCCGTGAACACGACCGACGAGCCCGCACCCGACACCTCCGCCCCGCCCCGCACCCGCCACTTCCGGCTGGTTCCGCACCCGCCACTTCCGCCCCGCACCCGCCACTTCCGCCACCGCCCCGCACCCGACACCTCCGCCTCGCACCCGCCACTTCCGGCTGGTTCCGCACCCGCCACCTCCGCCCCGCACCCGCCACTTCCGCCACCGCCCCGCACCCGACACCTCCGCCTCGCA
>NZ_JBFACU010000016.1:137856-228901 GCF_040641015.1 Streptomyces sp. NPDC021356
CCCGCCACTTCCGGCTGGTTCCGCACCCGCCACCTCCGCCCCGCCCCGCGCGCACCGTCCCGTCCGTCGCGCCCCCGCCCCACGCCCGTCGCGCCCCCGCTCGCCGGTGCGGGCGGGCGGCGGCTCCCGGCCGGTCTGCGGACCCCCTGATCAGCGCATTCGTTGCCAGTGATCGCTGGCGGTATGTGTGCGGTCGGTGAATCCCCGTTACCGACGGGTACACAAACCTCCGGCTCCGTCATACGCTGCGCTGCATGACGGACGCGCAGGCCCCGGCTCAGACCGGCACGAATCCTCTGGCCCCCGCCCCCGCGGGCGCCCGTACCGCCGCCGACGTGGTGACGCCCGAGCTGGTCGCCCGGCTCACCAAGGGCGTCGCCGGATCCGGCCGGACCGCCAACCACACCCCGTTCACCGGTGAGAAGCTGGCCGACCTGCCCGAGTCCACCCCCGAGGACGTCGCCCTCGCCTTCGAGCGGGCGCGGGCCGCGCAGGACGTGTGGGCGCGGACGCCGGTACGGCAGCGCGCCGCCGTCCTGCTCCGCTTCCACGACCTGGTTCTCGCCCGCCAGGCCGAGGTCCTCGACCTGATCCAGCTGGAGACCGGCAAGGCCCGCCTGCACGCCCACGAGGAGGTGCAGGCCGTCGCCGTCGCCGCCCGGCACTACGGCCGCCGTGCCGCCGCGTACCTGCGGCCGAAGCGGCACACCGGCGCCATCCCGGCCCTGACGAAGGTCACCGAACTGCGCCACCCGCGCGGTGTCGTCGGCCAGATCGCCCCCTGGAACTACCCGCTGGAGCTGTCCGTCGGCGACGCGCTGCCCGCCTTCGCCGCGGGCAACGCGGTGGTCATGAAGCCGGACACGGAGACCTGCCTGACCGCCCTGTGGGCCCGTGACCTGCTCATCGAGGCCGGGCTGCCCGCCGAGGTGTTCCAGGTCGTCATCGGTGAGGGCCCAATCGTCGGCCCGGCGGTCGTCCGGCACGCCGACTACGTCTCCTTCACCGGTTCCACCCGCACCGGCCGCGAGGTCGCCCAGGGCGCCGCCGCACGCCTGGTCGGCGTCTCCCTCGAACTCGGCGGCAAGAACGCCATGCTGGTCCTTCAGGACGCCGACCTCGACAAGGCGGCGGCCGGCGCGGTCCGCGCCTGCTTCTCCTCCGCCGGGCAGCTGTGCATCTCCATCGAGCGGCTGTACGTCCACGAGACCGTCGCCGACGCGTTCCTGGAGCGCTTCGCCGCCCGTACCAAGGCGATGCGGCTGGGCACCTCGCTCGCGTACGGCGCCGACATGGGCTCCCTCGTCGGCGAGCGCCAGCTGGAGACCGTCACCCGGCACGTGGAGGAGGCCGTCGCCAAGGGCGCCCGGGTGCTGGCCGGTGGCGTCGCCCGCCCCGACATCGGCCCGTACTTCTTCGAGCCGACTGTCCTCGACGGCGTCGAGGCCCCCATGGCCGTGTGCACGGAGGAGACCTTCGGCCCGGTCGTCTCCGTCTACCGCTTCGCGAGCGACGACGAGGCGGTCGAGCGCGCCAACTCCACGCCGTACGGCCTGAACTCGTCCGTGTGGACGAAGGACGCCCGGCGGGGCCGCGCGATCGCCGCCCGGCTGCGCACCGGCACGGTCAACCTGAACGAGGGCTACGCGCCCGCCTACGGCAGCGTCCAGTCGCCGATGGGCGGCATGAAGGACTCCGGCCTCGGCCGCCGGCACGGCTCCGAGGGAATCCTCAAGTACACCGAGGCCCAGACGATCGCCCACCAGCGGCTGCTGCCCATGGCGCCGTCGCTCGGCATGGACGACGAGAAGTACGCGGCGTTCATGAACCGGAGCCTGAAGGCGCTGAAGGCACTCAGGTTCCGTTAGACCACACCCGTTCTCGACGAGGAGCGCATGTGTCGCAGGAGAACTCTGCCCGAGAGCAGGACGGTACGGCGCACAGGGACGGTACGGCGCACGGCGACGACACGGCATACGGCGACGACACGGCGTACGGCGACGACACGGCGTACGACTACGACACGGCGTACGGCGACGACACGGCGTACGACTACGACGTGATCGTCGTCGGCTCCGGCTTCGGCGGCTCGGTCACCGCCCTGCGCCTGACCGAGAAGGGCTACCGTGTCGGCGTCCTGGAGGCGGGCCGCCGCTTCACCCGCGAGAGCCTGCCGAAGAACTCCTGGGACCTGAAGAACTACCTGTGGGCCCCCAAGCTCGGCATGTACGGCATCCAGCGCATCCACCTGCTGGGCAACGTCATGGTGCTGGCCGGCGCGGGGGTCGGCGGCGGCTCCCTCAACTACGCCAACACCCTCTACGTACCGCCGAAGCCCTTCTTCGACGACCCGCAGTGGCGGCACATCACCGACTGGGAGGAGGAGCTCGCCCCGTACTACGACCAGGCCAAGCGCATGCTCGGCGTCCGGCTCAACCCGACGATGACCCCCTCCGACGTGCACCTGAAGGCGGCGGCGCAGCGCATGGGCGTCGGCGACACCTTCCACATGGCCCCGGTCGGGGTGTTCTTCGGGGACGGCGAGGACGCCGACGGCAAGACGAAGGCCCAGCCGGGCCGGCAGGTCACCGACCCGTACTTCGGCGGGGCCGGACCGGACCGCAGGGCCTGCACCGAGTGCGGCGAGTGCATGACCGGCTGCCGGCACGGCGCGAAGAACACCCTCAACGAGAACTACCTGCACCTCGCCGAGAAGGCGGGCGCGGTGGTCCACCCCATGACGACGGTCGTGTCGGTCACCGACGACTCCCGCGGCGGCTACGCGGTCGCCACGCTGCCGACCGACGACAAGAAGAAGGGCGCCGGCCGCGTCCTCACCGCCCGGCGGGTGGTCCTGGCCGCCGGCACCTACGGCACCCAGACCCTGCTGCACCGCATGAAGGCCGGCCGTCAGCTGCCCCACCTCTCGGACCGGCTCGGCGAGCTGACCCGCACCAACTCCGAGGCGCTGGTGGGCGCGCAGACCGACGACCGGCGCTACCGGGCGGCGACCGGCCGGACCCGGGCCGACTTCACCCGCGGCGTCGCCATCACGTCGTCCGTCCACCCCGACGAGAACACCCACATCGAGCCGGTCCGCTACGGCAAGGGCTCCAACTCGATGGGCGGACTGTCGATCCTCCAGGTGCCGTTCGTGGACGGCGGGTCCAGGGTCGCGGCCTGGCTGGCGAACGCCGCCCGCCACCCGCTGCTCGTCCTGCGGTCCCTGTCCAACCGGCGCTGGTCGGAGCGGACGATCATCGGCCTGGTGATGCAGTCCCTGGACAACTCCCTGACGACGTACCTGAAACCGGACGGCGTCGGCAAGGGCCTGCTCACGGCCCGCCAGGGCCACGGCGCGCCCAATCCCAAGCAGATCAGGGCCGCCACCGAGGGCGCCTCCGCGCTCGCCGCGGAGATCAACGGCTTCGCCGGGTCCAACGTGGGCGAGCTGATGGGTACCCCGCTCACCGCGCACTTCCTCGGCGGCTGCCCGATCGGCGACTCGCCCGAGACCGGCGTCATCGACCCGTACCACCGCCTCTACGGCCATCCGGGCATCTCCGTCGTCGACGGCGCGGCGGTCTCCGCGAACCTGGGTGTGAACCCCTCGCTGACCATCACCGCGCAGGCCGAGCGGGCGATGTCGTACTGGCCGAACAAGGGCGAGACGGACCCGCGCCCGGCGCAGGGCGCGGCCTACGAGCGGCTGAAGCCGGTGGAGCCCCGCGACCCGGTGGTTCCGGCGGACGCGTTCGGCGCGCTGCGCCTGCCGTTCCTCGGCATACCGGCGGTACCGCCGAAGGAGCAGCAGCAGGATCAGAAGTAGCAACAGCGGGGAGAAGTGAAGAAGGACCCGCGCCCCCCTCCTGGCGCAGGTCCTTCTCGTCCTGTGGGATGACGGATCGCGTTACGCGTCCGCACCGCCCTTGCGGCGCCGCACCGCGACCAGCGCGCCGGCCCCGACGACGACCGCGATGCCGCCGACGAGACCGAGGGTCGGCACCACTGAGCTGGAGCCCGTCGCGGCGAGGCTGCCGGTGGGCGGGATCTCCTCGGCACCGCCCTGCGGCCGCTTGCCGCCGGCCGGCTCGGCACCGTCCGCCGGCTTGGCGTTCCCGGGGTCGTCGTTGGAACTGCCGGGCTTCAGGACGGTGAAGGTGTAGTAGTCGAACGCGTTGTGGACGCAGTTCTTCTCCTGGTCGACGTAACCGCCGAGGCCCACGGTGTAGCCGTCGCCCGCCGGGGCCTTCGCCGTGATGTTGACGCGCAGGTCGATGTCGACCGTCTGCCTGGGGCCGAGCGGCGTCTCGCCGAAGTAGATGCCGCCGCCGATCTCGTCCGCGAGGGACTCCCACTTCTTGGTGGCGGGGTCGAGGTACTCCAGGAGCGCGTAGGTGCTCAGCCAGTCCTTCTCGTTCTCGCTCATCGAGTCGTTGTCGATGAGCGCGAGCCACTGCACCTGGCCGAGGGACCGGTCTCCGTGGTTGGCCGCGGTCAGCTTGAAGGTGTGCCAGCCGCTGCCTGCGACGATCTTCCCGGGCAGGCCGGAGACCGCGATCGTCAGCTGGGAGTCGCTGTCCACGTCGTCCGTGGTGCACGGCGACGGCTCCTCGGACGGCTCGGCGGGCCGGCTGGCCGAGGCGGAGACGGACGCGGACGCGGATTGGGAGGCCGAGGACGATGCCAGGGCGGAAGCGGTGGCGGACGGTGTCGTCGTGCCGGAGGCGCCGGTCGACGGGGTGGTGGTCCCGGCCGCGTCGGAGGGCGGGGTGGACTCGGGCGTGGCGCCGGCCGGTGTCGACTCCGGGGCGCCGGGCGGAGTGGACTCGGGGCTGGAGGCGGGCGCCGAGGCGGTCGTCTGGGTGCCGGCCGGCTCCTCGGCGAACGCGGCGGGAGCCGACAGCAGTGCCAGCGGGGCTATCGCGGCCGTCGCGGCCACTGCTGCCATGGCACGGCGAAGCTTCATGAAGACCTCGGGGAGTCCGGCGTACCGCGGTGGAGCGGTACGGAGGTTGCGGGAGGCCTCCGCTGTGGGGCGCGGGTGTGGCCGTTGGTTCCGCTGATGTGACCCGGGGCCCCTGTGAATGGTTGCGCGGTCTTTCACAGGATTCTCATGTGGCTTGCATCACACATGTGAGCGCGGCCGGCCCCGGGCGTCCCCGGAGCCGGCCGTCACCTGGTGACCGGGCTGCTGTCCCCTGCCGTCCGGCCACTTCCCTGGAGCGGGGTCCCACGACGTACGGCACGATCCGCACGTCTCACCGCTCCGGAGAGCCACGCGTGGTTCTCCCGGGCGCGTCCCTGGCTGGCACGGCCATCCCGACCAACGACGCGGAGCCCGCGGCGGTCACGCGCCGCACGGGTGAGGGGCCCGTACGGGTGAGGCCGGTCCGGGATCGGGGCGGGGAGAGGCGCGGCCGCGGGAGGTCAGATCTTGCCGCGGCACAGCTCCAGCAGGGTCATCGCCAGGGCCGTGCCGGGCCTGCCGAGGGCGTCACGGTAGCGGCCGAGGACCTCCATCTCGCGGGAGAGGTTCACGCGCCTGCCGCCCGAACCGATCCGGGCCTCCTGGACGACGGCCGACACGGCCATCCGTTCCTGGACCAGGCCCAGGATCCGGTCGTCGAGCGTGTCGATGCGTTCACGGGCGCCCGTGATGACGCTCACGGCCTCCTCGGTGCGGGCGCCGGTCCGCTCCGCCGCGGTGGCGGACGTATCGGTCCGCTCCACCGCGGTGGCGGACGTATCGGGGTGCTCCGCCGCGGTGGCGGACGTACCGGTCTTCTCCGCTGTGCCGGCGGCCGTGCCGGTCTTCTCCGCTGTGCCGGCGGCCGTGCCGGTCTTCTGTGCTGCGGTGGCGCTCGTGCCGGTCTTCTCTGCTGCGGTGGCGGTCATCTCGCGGGCTCCTCACTGGAAGGCGGGTGCGGTGCCCCGGGGCTCAAGGACCGGGAGAACGCCAGGCGCCCCGGGCCTTGTCGGCCCGGGGCGCCTGGGAAGTCGCTTGTCAGTAGCTCAAGCGGCACGACCATGGCAGCCGGCGGGCCGGGTGCCATAGGTAAAGACGAAGGTCGTCGCGTGCGTGAGCATGGGCCCAGTATGCCGTGGCGGGCGCGGGTGTCCAAGGCGGTTCGGATGCTGGGACGGGCCTCGCGGGGCGGGTGGGCCGGAGCACGGGGCGGGTCCCGCCGCCGTCTCGGTAGAATCGCAGGTACAACGACCCGCCCCACCGCCGGAAGGCACCCCGTGTCATCAGCGACTCCCGCTGCCGCCGCCCCCGACACCGTTCTGGTCGTCGACTTCGGCGCGCAGTACGCCCAGCTCATCGCCCGTCGCGTCCGCGAGGCCCGGGTCTACAGCGAGATCGTGCCGAGCACCATGCCGGTCGCACAGATGCTCGCCAAGAACCCGGCGGCGATCATCCTCTCCGGCGGCCCCTCCTCGGTGTACGAGGAGGGCGCCCCCCGCCTGGACCGTGAGCTCTTCGAGGCCGGCGTCCCCGTCTTCGGCATGTGCTATGGCTTCCAGCTGATGGCGCAGGTCCTCGGCGGCACCGTCGACAACTCCGGCGCGCGCGAGTACGGCCGCACCGATCTCGCCGTCTCCAAGCCGTCCTCCACCCTCTTCGAGGGCACCCCGGCCGAGCAGGCCGTGTGGATGTCGCACGGCGACGCCTGCTCCGCCGCCCCCGAGGGCTTCACCGTCACGGCCGCCACGGACGTCGTCCCGGTCGCCGCGTTCGAGAACGACGACAAGAAGCTCTACGGCGTCCAGTACCACCCCGAGGTCATGCACTCCACGCACGGCCAGCAGGTCCTGGAGCACTTCCTGTACCGCGGGGCGGGCCTGACCCCGTCCTGGACCACCGGCAACGTGATCGAGGAGCAGGTCGCCGCCATCCGCGCGCAGGTCGGCGACAAGCGCGCCATCTGCGGCCTGTCCGGAGGCGTGGACTCCGCGGTCGCCGCCGCCCTCGTCCAGAAGGCCATCGGCTCCCAGCTGACCTGTGTCTACGTCGACCACGGCCTGATGCGCAAGGGCGAGACCGAGCAGGTCGAGAAGGACTTCGTCGCCGCGACCGGCGTCCAGCTGAAGGTCGTCGACGCCGAGGAGCGCTTCCTCACCGCGCTCAAGGGCGTCTCGGACCCCGAGGAGAAGCGGAAGATCATCGGCCGCGAGTTCATCCGGGTCTTCGAGCAGGCCCAGGCCGAGATCATCGCGGACGAGGGCCCGGCGGTCGAGTTCCTGGTCCAGGGCACGCTCTACCCGGACGTCGTCGAGTCCGGCGGCGGCACCGGCACCGCCAACATCAAGTCGCACCACAACGTGGGCGGTCTGCCCGAGGACCTCGAGTTCCAGCTCATCGAGCCGCTGCGCAAGCTGTTCAAGGACGAGGTCCGCATGGTCGGCCAGGAGCTGGGCCTGCCGGAGGAGATCGTCCAGCGCCAGCCCTTCCCGGGCCCCGGCCTCGGCATCCGCATCGTCGGCGAGGTCACCAAGGACCGGCTGGACCTGCTGCGCGAGGCCGACGCCATCGCCCGCGAGGAGCTGACCGCGGCCGGCCTGGACCGGGACATCTGGCAGTGCCCGGTGGTCCTGCTCGCGGACGTGCGCTCCGTCGGCGTCCAGGGCGACGGACGCACCTACGGCCACCCGATCGTGCTGCGCCCGGTCTCCAGCGAGGACGCGATGACGGCCGACTGGTCCCGGCTGCCCTACGACGTGCTCGCGCGGATCTCCACCCGGATCACCAATGAGGTGAGCGACGTCAACCGCGTCGTCCTCGACGTGACCAGCAAGCCGCCGGGCACCATCGAGTGGGAGTAGTCCCACCCGTCAGGTCCGCTTGAGCGTGCGCACCGGCGCTCCGGGCCGCCAGACCTGGGTGACCAGATACCGGTCGCCCTCGACGAAGGTCCGCACGACCTCCGTCAGCTCGGTGCGGAAGAGGTGGAACGGCTGCGGCGGTTCCACCTCTTTCACGTACGCGCCCTTCGCCTCCGGGTCGTCCACCTCGATCGCACGGCCGCCGATCCGCACGTCCCCGCCGGTCAGGGAGGTGTCCGGCCCCGGATTCGACTGGAGGACGAACCGCGGGTCCCGCCGCAGGTCGAGCGCCTTGAGCGAGTCCCGCATCATGCCGAGCCACAGCTCGCCGTGGAGGAACCGCACCTCCAGGCCGCTGGTGCGGGGCGAGCCGTCCCGGCGCAGGGTGACGAGGACGTGGTGCCGGAAAGTGCCGAAACGCCCCGCGGCGAGGCCGGCCAGTTCGGGTTCCGTCGCGGTGAAAGCCGCCCAGTTCATAGCCATGCCGGTGAGTCTGGCGCGGAAACCGGACATGTTTTGTCAGGTATGAAACCGGACATCTTCGCCCGGGTGCGAAACCGGACGTACCGCCGGGGTGAGCAACGGGACGTCTACCGCCGGGGTGTGCAACGGGACGTCTACCGCCAGGGTGTGCAACCGGACATCCACCGCCGGGCACGGGGGTGGCTCCGGTCGGGTCTGCGGCATCTTCACGCCCCCGTGCTGCCATTCCCGGCCGTCCGCGGGTACCTTCCGCCCGTACGCCGATCACCCCGCCGGAGGACCCATGCACGGTCGCGGCCCCACACCGCCCCCGCCCCTGCCCACCGACAGACTGCGGTTCGCCATGCCGCCCCGGCACGAGTCGGTCGAGGACGAACGCCGCCACCGCAAGGAACGGCTCGCGGGCGCCCTGCGGATCTTCGGCCGGTACGGCTTCGAGGACGGCGTCTCGGGCCACATCACCGCCCGCGACCCCGAGTTCAGCGACTGCTTCTGGGTCAACCCCTTCGGGATGCCCTTCAAGCACGTCACCGTCGGCGACCTCGTCCTCGCCAACCAGGACGGCCAGGTCATCGAGGGCGGCCACCACGTCAACCAGGCCGCGTTCACCGTGCACGCCCAGGTCCACGCGGCCCGCCCGGACGTGGTCGCCGTCGCCCACTGCCACTCCGTGCACGGCCGGGCCCTGGCGGCCCTCGGCGAACTGCTGGACCCCATCACCCAGGAGAGCTGCGCCTTCTACGAAGACCACGCCCTGTACGACACCTACACCGGCGTCGTCGTCGACGCGGAGGAGGGCCGCCGGATCGCGGCGACGCTGGGCTCCCGCAAGGCACTGGTGCTGCGCAACCACGGACTGCTGACCGTCGGCGACTCGGTGGACGCCGCCGCCTGGTGGTTCCTGTCCATGGAACGCTCCGCCCAGGTGCAGCTGACCGCCCGCGCGGCCGGCCGGCCCGTCCTGATCGACCACAAGGCGGCGGTGTCGACCCGCGAACAGCTCGGCACGGACCTGGTGGCCTGGATCAGCTACCAGCCCCTGTGGCAGGACGTCAGCCGCGGCGAACCCGACCTGCTGACCTGAGCCACCCGCCACCCGCCACCCGCCGCCCGCCGCCCGCCACCCGCCGCCCTCAGCCGAAGTCCCGCAGCACGGCCGCCTTGGCCACCGCGAACTCCTCCTCGGTGAGCACACCGCCGGTCCTCAGCTCGCCCAGCTCCCGCAGCCGGCGCAGCAGCACGTCGTGCCGGCCGGCCCGCGACGGTGGCACCGTCGCGCGCTCCCGTCCGGGTGCGGCCTCGGCGGCGGCGCGGGCGGCGGGATGCGGCAGCCGGGCGGTGACCGCGGCGGCGACCAGCGCCGTGAGCAGGTCCCGGCGGGCGCTGCCCCACAGGTGGAGGGTGTACGGCTCCTTCTCGGGCGGCAGCTCGGAGCCCACCGTCCCGTGGGTCACGAACCGCAGGAAGCCGTCCTCGTGCCCCCTGTTGGGCAGCCACTCGACCCGGACCAGTTCGCCGACGGCGACGGTGCGCGGGCCGGTGGCCCGTTTGACCCGGTCGGAGGTGTCGGCCCAGTCGATACGGACCCGGGAACCGTCGAAGGAGACGGTGCCGTCCGAGCAGCGGACGGCGACGGGCACCGGCGGCCCCGTCAGCAGGTAGGCGCCGACCGGCTCCTGGGGGATGCGGTCGAGGAGCAGGGACCGGCGGATCTCGTCCGCGACGTACTCGGCGGCGGCGCCGGAACGGTCGAGGTCCACGGCCAGCCGGTACGGATCGGCCGCCTCCGGCAGCCGGCCGCCGGTCGCCTGGAGCAGGGGATCGGCGCCCTCCCGCAGCCGCAGACACAGCCGGCCGCGCCTGCGCCCGGTTTCGTGGACCACGCCCGCCACGGCCGCCAGCGGCACCGTGATCTCCCTGTACGCCTGCCGGAACAGCGGCACCGACCGGTGCAGGCCCGGCGTGATCCGCACCGTGCTGCCGTCGAAGGCCCAGGTCCCGTCCCGCTGGATGATCTCGGCCATACGCCGATTCTCCCAGCCGGGTCAACACGGCGACCCGGGCTTCACCCGCCCTGACCAGACCGGGCGGACGCACACGGGGTGGTGTAGGGCACAATTCGCAGTCGGCGTAGGGGTGTTGTCCGCAGGGCGGCTGCGGGTTCCGGGGAAGGCGGGCGTCGGGCGTGGCGGTGCAGGAAGCGAGAGACGGCGCGGGGGCGGGGGCGCACGCCCACACGGGCGGCTGCACCTGCGGGGACTGCCCGCACGGGGCGCGTGCGGGACACCGGCGGGCCGTGGCCGAATTCCTGGTCAAGCGGGACGGGTTCGCCGCCGGGCAGGGGCTGCCCGCCGCCGTGGCCCACTCCGTGTCGGCCTCCCGGCAGTGGGTCTCGGAGGAACTGACGCAGTCCGCGGAACTCGTCGCCGTCCGCCGCCGGGCCGAGGGCGAGGCCTGGCTGGCCCGGCTGTGGCGCTGGACGGCGTACACGGTCTGGGCCGCGGTCGTCCTGCTGCTTCTGGTCCAGGCGCTCACCGCGATCGGGGCGGGCTGGAGCACCGCCCGCACGGCGGGCCTGCTGGCGGCGACGGTGGTGGCCGTGGCGCTGACGGCAGCCTCCTGGTTCCACCGGGCGCGCGGCGGCGCGCTGGCCCCGGTCATCGGCGAGGACAACAGGCTCTCCACCTCCCGTTCGATCGCTGCGCTGTGGGTGCTGTTCGTGGCGTACGCGGTGCTGGTGCTGGTGGGCCGACTGGCTGCCGCCTCGGACCACGCGGAGCGCGACGCCGTGATCTCGGGCCTGGAACTCGCCCGGGGCGCCGGCGTCGTCACCGTGCTCGCCGTGGTGTGCGGGATCACCGTGCTGGTGCGGCGGGTGGTCGGGCTGCGGGTCCTGGGACAGCGGCTGCAGAAGGTACGCGCGGACCGGCCGCGCGCGGCCGACCTGCTGACCGACGACGCGGGACGCGGCGCCTTCGCGGACATCCAGTACGTCGTGATCAGCACCGTCGCCCTGGTCTTCGCGGCGGTGCGGCTGGCCCGGCGGCCCGATCAGCTGCCCGACCTGCCCTGGGGGCTGGCGGTGGTGACGCTGGTGTCCGCCGCGACCTATCTGGCGGGCAAGTACGCGGAGGGCGGGCGCCCGGTGATCCTCTCGGTGGTCAGGGCCCGGGAGGCCGGGGACCTGGACGCGCCGATCCGCACCGGCGACGACATCGAGATCCGCGGCGCCGGGTTCGTCCCCCCGGGAGCGCAGGGCGCCGACCGGCTGTCGCGGATGGTGGTCCGCATCGGCGCGGTCAATGTCCACGTGCCCCTGGTGCCCGTCACGGGCGGCTTCAGCAACCCCGCGGACACGGTGCTGACCGTCCCGGTCCCGGCGGACGTGGAACCGGGCCGGGTCGAGGTGCAACTGGTGACCGCGGCGGGCGTGGAGACCAACCGGTACACGATCGACGTGACGGAGTGACAGCGGGTGCCGTCCCCTGCGCGGGACGGGGCAGCGCACCGATGGAGTGAGAACCCAGGGCCAACCGGACGCCGAATCCATACGGACGTCGCACAAAAGACCGACCGGAGTGAGCGACTCCTTTCTCGCACACGTATGGTCTGTCGAGAGGTGAACGGCAGTGCGGTGAGAGGCGAGAGGCGGCTGGTAACGATGACTCACGGCCTTCGTACGAACACGCAGACCCCGTACCTCGACCGGCGCCGCACCTGGCGGAACACCGCCGCCCGCTACGCCCTCCTTCCTCTCCGTCTCTTCCTCGGCATCACCTTCATCTACGCCGGCCTGGACAAACTCACCGACAGCGCCTTCATGAAGGCCGCCGGCCCCGGGTCGCTCGGGGACACGATGCGCGCGGTCCGCGACTCCTCCGCCGTCCCGGCCCTCGTCGACCTGGCCCTGAAGAACCCGGTCGGGTTCGGCTACGCCATCGCCCTCGGTGAACTCGCCGTCGGTATCGGTGTCCTGCTCGGCCTGCTGGGCCGCCTGGCCGCGCTCGGCGGCGCGCTCATCTCCCTCAGTCTCTGGCTCACGGTCAGCTGGGCCACCACCCCCTACTACTACGGCAACGACCTCGCCTACCTGATGGCCTGGATCCCCCTCGTCCTGGCCGGCACCCCCCTGCTCTCCCTGGACGCCGTCCTGCCGGGACGGCGACGCCGAGGCCTGGGCCACTACCGCTACTAGCCGGGATGCCCCCCGTCCGGCCGGCCCTCACCGAGGCCGGGGCCGCGGGGCGCCCTGCGCCGGCGTACCGTGCGGTCGACGACCCCCACCGCACCTGCCAGGCAGAGGCCGCCCACCACCACGGGGACGGCCACGTACCACGGTGTCTCCCACAGGCCGTCCGCGTCGCCGGCGTAGGCGACGGCCGCGCCGACGAGGCAGACGCCCGCCACCAGCTTTCCGGGCTGGAACTCATGAAGCAGCACGGCTCACCTCCGCCTGTCCGACACCCACGTGCAGATCGAGATCGACTGTCCCCGCGCTCTTGCCGCCCGCTTCCGGCACCAGAGTGACCTGCTGGTGCCGGCCCGGCGCCACGTCCACGTCCTGCGAGCCGTCCCCCGGCAACTGGATGTCGCCGACGCCCACGTCGATCTGCGCCCGCAGGGTCATGTCCTTGGGGATGATCACCCGCAGCCGTCCCGCACCCACTTCGGCCCGCGCCGTCACCTTCTGGTCCTTGCCGATGTGTATTCGGGTCAGGTCGAGGGTGCCCTCGCCGGTGCCGAGGTCGTACCTCGGCCGGACGTCCGCCACCGTGGCGGGCTTCCACGTCGCGTGCGACCAGTGGGCGGTGATGTTGCCGGGGAGCGTCGTGGAAGCGGCGAGGAGGGCGGCGGTGACGACGGCCAGCAGGACCGTGCCGGCGCCGGTCCTGCCCAGGAAGGCGCTGAGCGCTATGCCCAGGCCGAAGACGCCGAGCGCGCAGGCCAGGCCGGTCTGCAGACTCATGGCCACGTTGTGGTCGTCCCGGCTCAGGTGCGTGCCGAGGCCGCCGGCCACCAGGGCGAACAGGAAGACCCAGCCGCCGATCCAGCGCGGCCCCCGCGGGCGGGGCGGCCGTGGGCGAGAGGGGCTCGCGGGCTGCCTGTCGCGCTCGCCCCGGCTGATGTTGACGGCCGCCGCGACGTCTCGGGCGCGTGACTCCTGGGGCCCCCAGAGATAGCCGGTTCCGCCGACGTGGGTGCCGTCCTTGACGATCGGGTCCCGCCACCAGGACGGGTAGGCCGCGGGGACCGGCGGCGCCTGGGCCTCCGGCGGTGCGTCGGCGGCGGCCTGCGCCGCCAGGGGGTCGGGATCGGCGGAGCCACGGTGCTGTGACCAGTATCCGGCCCCGGCGAGGAGCAGGGAGAGGACGACGCTGAAGGTGAGCACGTCGCCGTTGGTCAGCATCGACAGGAACACTCCGCAGCCGACCAGGGCGAACAGCACGGCGGCCAGCGCATGGCCGTCCACCCGCCCGGTGAGCAGCTTGCGGACCTGGTTCTCCTCCTCGTCGTCGAACGGCACGAAGAGCCAGGCGAATCCGTAGAAGATGAGTCCGATGCCGCTCGTCGCGGCGAGCACGGCCAGCGTGATCCGGAAGATCACGGGGTCCATGTCGCACCGCCGTCCGAGGCCCGAGCAGACCCCGGCGATCAACTTGTGCCGCCGGTCCCGCCGGAACCGCGTCGAGTCGCCCCCGCCGGTTTCCGGGCCGCCGGTGGTCGCGGAGCCCGGCTCGGCCACCGCTTCCGGCCCGCCGGCCGCCCCCGCTGTCCCCGTCACATTCGCCTCTCCGGTCCGGCCGGGCCCGTCGCCCGGACCCGGTTGTCCGCCTGTATCCGGCCGGTCGCCCGCACCCGGCTGCCCGTCCGTGTCTCGCGGGCCTGTCCGCGCCCTCTCGTGTGCGCGGGGCTCCTCACCCGCACCCGTGCCGGGCGCGGCGGCTCCGGCCGCGCCCGGGACCGGGCGAAGGCCGGGGCCGGGTCCCGGACCCGTCGTGGCGTGCTGGTGATTCGTCATGCGTCCATGGTGACGGGCGGGCCGCCGCCGCGGCAGTCGGGACGACCCTGGCAGAACCCTGATTCGCCCCTGAGCCCCCGCCGGGGACACGTTCGACCGGCCGGCGCGGACCCGTGCGCGGACCGCACGGGCGACGGGCGCGAAGATCAGGGGAGTCTCGGGGGCGGACCCTGATGCCCCCGTACGACGGGCATGTGACCATCAATGGCATGCCGGAAGCCGCAGCACTGCCCCTCGACGACCCGCGGCCGCCGCGCAAGCTCTACCGCAGCAGCGACGGACGCTGGCTCGGCGGAGTGGCGCGGGGCCTCGCCGGGCATCTCGGGCTGCCCGTGGTCTGGGTGCGGCTCGTCTTCGCCGGACTGGTCATGGCCGACGGTCTCGGCGCGCTGCTGTACGCGGCCTTCTGGTTCTTCGTCCCCCTCGGGGTCGGCGGCGTCGGCGGGCAGAGACCGCCGTCCCTGGTCACCACGGAGACCTCGCCGGACGGCCGCCGCAGGATCGTCACCCGCAAACCGGACAAGGGCCAGCTCGTCGCCCTGCTCCTCATGGTCGTCGTGGCGTCGGTCTTCGTCGGCAGTGTCGACCTGGGCGGCGGCGCGAAGGCCTACCTCCTGCCGGCCGTCCTCGTCGCCGCGGGCGTCGCCCTGGTCTGGCGCCAGGCGGACAACGCGCGCCGGGCCCGCTGGGTCGAGGTCGGCCGCCGCCGCCGTACGCTCACGCTGCTGCGCGCCGGCGCGGGTGTCCTGCTGGTCACCGCGGGCGTCTCCGCCATCTTCGTCCTCCAGGGATCCGCGGCCCATCTCGGTTCCGTCCTCCAGGCGGGACTGGCCGTCCTCGTCGGCATCACGCTGCTCGCCGGGCCGTACCTCGTGCGGATGACGCAGGACCTCTCCGAGGAGCGGCTGATGCGCATCCGTGCCCAGGAGCGCGCCGAGGTCGCCGCCCACGTGCACGACTCGGTGCTGCACACCCTGACCCTGATCCAGCGCAACGCGGAGAACGCGGGCGAGGTGCGCCGTCTCGCCCGCGCCCAGGAACGCGACCTGCGCGCCTGGCTCTACAAGCCCGAGGGCAACGGCAAGGACGAGGACGACGAGCCGGCGACCCTCGCCGAAGCCGTGCGGCGCAACGCCGCCGAGGTGGAGGACAAGCACGGCGTACCCATAGAGGTGGTCGTGGTCGGCGACTGCCCGCTCGACGAACGCGTCGGGGCCCAGATGCAGGCCGCGAGGGAAGCCATGGTGAACGCCGCCAAGTACGGTGGCGAGGGCGGCGCCGTGCAGGTGTACGCCGAAGTCGAGGGCAGGACGGTCTTCGTGTCCGTCCGTGACCGGGGCCCGGGGTTCGATCTCGACGCGATACCCACCGACCGCATGGGTGTCAGAGAATCGATCATCGGCCGCATGGAGCGCAACGGGGGCACGGCCCGGCTGCGCGCGGTGCCGGACGGCGGCACGGAGGTCGAGCTGGAGATGGAGAGGGCGGAGAACACGTGATGAGCGACCCGACCGAGGCGAACGGCACGGCGGCAGCGGACACCACGGAGGCGGCGGCCACGGCCGCGGGCGGCGCGACCGGGCGGCACGCGCGCGTCGTCCTCGTCGACGACCACCGCATGTTCCGTACGGGGGTCCAGGCCGAGATCGGGCGGACCGACGAGACCGGTGTCGAGGTGGTCGGGGAGGCCCCGGACGTCGACCAGGCGGTGGCGGTCATCACCGAGACCCGTCCCGAGGTGGTCCTCCTCGACGTCCACCTCCCCGGCGGCGGCGGTGTCGAGGTGCTCCGCCGCTGCGCCGCGCTGATGGCCGACACCGAGCGGCCCGTCCGCTTCCTCGCGCTGTCCGTGTCGGACGCGGCGGAGGACGTGATCGGGGTGATCCGCGGCGGGGCCCGCGGCTACGTGACGAAGACGATCACCGGCTCCGACCTCATCGACTCGATCTTCCGGGTCCAGGAGGGCGACGCCGTCTTCTCCCCGCGCCTGGCCGGGTTCGTCCTCGACGCGTTCGCCTCCACCGACGCCCCGCCGGTCGACGAGGACCTCGACCGCCTCACCCAGCGCGAGCGCGAGGTCCTGCGGCTCATCGCCCGCGGCTACGCCTACAAGGAGATCGCCAAGCAGCTCTTCATCTCCGTGAAGACGGTGGAGTCCCACGTGTCCGCGGTACTGCGCAAGCTCCAGCTGTCCAACCGTCACGAGCTGACCCGCTGGGCGACGGCGCGGCGGCTGGTCTGACCGGCCGGGCCGGGGGGCGCGCAACGCACGCCGCGCGGGGGCGCGAGCGATGTCACGCCACCCGGGTCGCTCCGGCGAACGGCATCTGGTCGACGGGCGCCAGCCGGACCGGCGCCGAGGGGTTCGGGGCGTGGATCATCTGCCCCCCGCCCACGTAGATGCCGACATGGCTGACCCCGGAGTAGAAGAACACCAGGTCACCGGGGCGCAGTTGGGAGCGGGAGACGCGGTGGCCGGCACCGATCTGGGCGTAGGTGGTGCGCGGGAGCGCGATCCCGGCGGCGCGGTAGGCCGCCTGCACCAGGCCGGAGCAGTCGAAGGCGTCGGGGCCGGTCGCGCCCCACACGTAGGGGCTGCCGAGCTTCGCGTAGGCGTAGGCGACGGCTGCCGCCGCCCGTGAGGTGGGGGCCGGAGCCGAGCGCGGGGCGGCGAGCGCCTCCCGCGCTGCCCCGGCCGCGGACCGGGACGCCCGCTGCGCCGCTCCGTCCTCGCCGATCGCCGTCCGCTGCCGTGGCGTGAGCCGGGCCAGCAGCCGCCTGGCCTCGTCCAGTTTCGCGGTGATCGTCTTCTTCTGCCGGCGCAGTTCCGCCTGCCGCGAGCGGAGGGACCCCAGTTCGGTGCGCGCCGCACTGCGCAGTCGGTCCAGCTTCCTCAGTTCCTGGCGCACACCGGCCACGGCCGCGTTCTGCCGGACACCCGCCCGCTCGGCCAGCGCGGCGCCCTCCAGGTAGTGGCGGGGATCGGTGGAGAGCAGGAACTGCACGGTGGGGTCGATCCCGCCGTCCCGGTACTGTGCCGCGGCGATGGAACCGAGGGTGTCGCGCGCCGCGTTCAGCCTGGCCTGGCCGCGCGCCGCCTCGTCGCCGAGGGTCCGCAGCCGCTTCCCGGCCGCGTCCGCCTTCTCCTTCGCGCCGTCGTACTTCTCGGTGGCGGTCTCCGCCTCCTGGTACAGCCGGTCCACCTTGGCCCTGACCTGCTCCGGCGTCAGCTGCGGGGCGGCCTGTCCGGTGCCGCCGAAACCCGTCGCCGTCGCCGCGCCCGCCAGGGCGAGCGTGGCCGCCGTACGGGCTGTGCTGCCGCTGAGCGAGCGCTGTCGGGGCTTGCGGTGCGTGGCCACGTGGACCGTCACGTCCCTTCGTCCGGCCGGCCGCGGGGCGGCGGGCTCTGCGCGTCCGGCGGCGGCCCGCACAGGGGGACGGACCGCCGCCGGACTCCTTGGCGGTGGTGTCCGGCAGCCGCCCCTGGCCCGGGCGGCGGTGGGGAGCCGGTCACCTGGGGAAGGACGCTAGGACTCGCCGTACCGGAGGAGTGACAGGTTGTACGGAACTGCCGCGACCGGATCGAACGGTGACCGGAAGTGACCGTGCGGCGCGTTCCGCGGCGGCGCCTTCGCACAGAGCGATGACCGATGTGACGGTTTCCGGGGCAGAGGGCGTCGAGCGGGTGCTATGGGTCGCATTCATGCGCCGCCAGGGTGCGGACAGAGTGCCGTCAGGGTGTCGGCAGGGCGCCGACAGAGGGCGGGCGGCGGGAGCCGTGGGTCGGCGGCGGCAGTCGGTGAGCGGACCAGGTGGCGGAGTCCGGCGCAACAGGTGGCGGACTCCGGCGCAGGGGCCAGTGTCCGGGAGGCCGGTGGCCTCTCGTTAGGCTCCGGACTCATGGACGTACTCATCCATCTCTTCGTCGGCCTGCACATCATCGGGATCGCCGCCCTGCTCGGCGGCTTCCTCACCCAGATGAAGGCGATGGGCCGGGGCACGGCCCGGTTCGTGCCCGGCATGCTGCACGGCGCGCTGACCATGCTGGTCACCGGCGTCGTCCTGGTCGGCCTCAACCAGGCCGACGACCACCACGTCAACACCGTCAAGATCGGCCTGAAGCTGGCGCTGCTGATCGTGATCCTCGGTCTCGTCTACGTCAAGCGCGACGACGAGAAGGTGGACAAGGGCATGTTCGGGCTGGTGGGCCTGCTGACCATGGCGAACATCTTCATCGCGGTGCTGTGGACCTGAGCGCCGCGCGGGGCGCTCAGGTCAGTGCGCGGCGTCCCTGAGTTCGGTGCGCGCCTCCGCGACCGCCCCCGCCGCGACGGCCAGCCAGGCCGCGACCGCGACCCAGATCAGTACCTCTCCGAGCCCCTCGAACTCGGGGACGTGCAGGGCGGTGGCGACCGACAGCGCCGCCGTGGCCGTCATCCCCAGGGGGAAGACGGTCGACCAGCGCCGCACGTCGTAGCGCAGCCGGGGCCGGACCAGCTCCGCCACGAGCAGGACGGCGTACCAGGCGAAGTCGAGCACCAGCACCGCGAGGGTGACGGTGTGCAGGACGCCGTGGTCGTCGTTGTCCCACAGATAGCGGCCGGCGCCCTCTGCGGCGATCAGCTTCGCCCCGGCGACCGCGGAGATCGCCAGCGCGCCGCCCGCGACCCAGTGATCCCCGTGCCCTTCGAACACCTGCCGCAGGTCGAAGCGGGACAGCGCGAACAGGTAGAGCGCCAGCCCCAGCCAGAAGAAGACGAGCGCGGTGTGTGCCAGCCAGGCCGCGGCCTGGGCCTTGGCCACCGACGCCCCGAGCACGGCGAGTCCCTCGGTGGCCACGCAGCACAGGAAGACCGCCCCGGGCATGGGCCGCCGGGAGTTCCGGACGACCCGCACGAGCAGCCACGGCCACAGCACCACGGCCAGCGCGAGCAGCGCCTCGGCCAGCGGCTGCCACCCCAGGTTCGAGAAGCGCGTGCCCAGCACGGCGGTGGCGGCGACCCCGGTGAGGGCGGCCGGCGTCCCCGCCTCGGCCTTCCAGCGCGACCGTTCGCGCAGCAGCCGCAGGGTGAAGTCCGCGGCCAGTGCCAGCCACGCGAGGCAGGCCACCGCGAGGACGGCGAGGGACAGCACCTCGTGGCCCGTCAGCCCCAGCCCGATCGACACGATGCCGCTGGCCATCACCGCGGCCCCGGCCGCGGGCGGTCGCTGCGCCAGCCAGGCGCGCAGAGGTGAGGTGACGGGCATGAAGCCGATGCTAGAAGCCCTGCACGTCGTGTGCGCCGGGGCACGCGCGCCGGTACGCAAAACCATCGGCGGGGCGCGTACCGGCGGGAGCACGCGCCGCCCTGCCCGCGGGCGATCCCGAGCGGCGCGGTGAACGGTTCGGTGGGGTGCGGCAGGGTGGGGTGCCGGCAGGGCGGGGTGCGGAGCGGCGCGGGCTACGCCGGTCGTACCACACGGTGGATCGCCGGTGCCCCGGCGCGCAGGACCGGCTCCGCGCGGACTCGGGCGCCCGGTCGCGGGGCGTGGATCATGATGCCGTCACCGGCGTAGACGCCCACCTGGCCCGTGCCGCCCCGGAAGAAGACCAGGTCACCGGGGAGCGCGTCGGTGAGCGGCACCGGTGTGCCCGCGCCGCTCTGCTCGCGGGTGCCGCGCGGAAGGGCGACACCGGCGGCCTTCCACGCGGCCTGGCTGAGGCCGGAGGAGTCGTAGGAACCGGGCCCGGCCGCTCCCCAGACGTACGGCTTGCCGATCTCCGCGCGCGCGAACGCGAGGGCCTTGTGCCCCTGGGCGGCGCGGAGAGCCCGCACGCCGGGCGGCGCGGGCGCGCTCAGGGCCGGTGGCAGCAGCGCGCGGGCGTCGGCGAGCTTCCGTTGGACGGCCGCCTTGGCCACCCTGATGTCCTGCGCAGGGCCGGCCGGACAGCAGGCGTTCTCGCCGCTGCCGCTGCCGCTGCTGCCGCTGCCGCTGCCGCTGCCGCTGCTGCCGCTGCCGCTGCTGCCGCTGCCGCCGCTGGCGTTGCTGTCGTCCGCGCTTTCGGGTTCCCGCCGCTCCTGCCCGCCCCCGCAGGGTCCGCACGGCTGCGGAGCGCGCCGCGTACGCGTCGGACAGGTGCTTCTGGCGGACGGTCAGCCGGCTCATCAACTGCGCCTGATCGAAGTAGCCCGGCGGAGTGCCGGTGAGGAGGAGCGCCGCGGACTCGGGAGCCCCGGTCCGGGCGCGGGGCCGGCCGGCCGGGGGCGCGTCCCGTCTGCCGCGTGCCCTGCCGGACCGGTCGGTGCGCCTGGTGACGCCGTCGAGAAGTGCGGCGACCCGGCCGCGCTGCCTGGTGGCCTGCCCGGTGGCCCCCTCCGCATCGGTGCCGCCGGTGCCGCCGGCCACCGGATCGGACCGCCGGTACAGCTCGCCGATCTCGCGTTCGACCTCTTCGGGGCTGGGCCCGCCGCCGGCGTACAAGCGGATGTGCGACGCCAAAGCAGGCGACTCCTTGCGTAGTCCACTCGTCCGCCGCTGCCGCTGCCGCTGCCGCTGCCGCTGCCGCCGCCCGCCGTCGCCACCTGTCCGGTCGGGCCACCGGGGGTGGAGGGAGCGAGGTGCGCGACCCGACGGGCACCGTAACCAACCGGTGTGGCGCCTGTGAAGATCGAGGCGTGATGCGCCCGATATGTTTTCGTGACCTGATGGGCGGGTGGTCGTTGTCGTCGCAGTGCGGTCCGGTCGCCCGATCGGTCTCGGCCGGTGAAACCGGTCACGTTTCCGGGGCGGCCCCGGGTTGTCGGTGGGGAGCCCTAGACTCGTAGAGCGATGAGCAGCCTCTTTGACGACAGCTTCCTGGCGGACCTCCAGACCCCTCGCGGTTCCGAGGACGAGCCTCCGCCGCCGCCCGAGGACGACCATGCTCCGGAGCCGGTTCCGGACGATCTGTTCGGCGGGAAGTTCGACCTGCCACCGGACCGAGAGGCCCCCCGGGACGCCTACTACCGCGACGGCGCCCCCCGCCCGGTCGTCGACCCGGCGACGCTCCTGGACGGGCTGAACGAGAACCAGCGCGCCGCCGTCGTCCACTCCGGCTCCCCGCTGCTCATCGTGGCCGGCGCCGGCTCCGGCAAGACCCGTGTGCTCACGCACCGCATCGCCTATCTGCTGGGCGAACGCGGCGTCCACCCCGGCCAGATCCTGGCGATCACCTTCACCAACAAGGCCGCCGGGGAGATGAAGGAGCGCGTCGAGCAGCTCGTGGGCCCGCGCGCGAACGCGATGTGGGTGATGACCTTCCACAGCGCGTGCGTGCGCATCCTGCGCCGGGAGTCGAAGAAGCTCGGCTTCACCTCGTCCTTCTCGATCTACGACGCCGCCGACTCCAAGCGCCTGATGGCCCTGGTCTGCCGTGACCTGGACCTGGACCCCAAGCGCTACCCGCCCAAGTCCTTCAGCGCGAAGATCAGCAACCTCAAGAACGAGCTGATCGACGAGGAGGACTTCGCCGCCCAGGCCACCGACGGTTTCGAGAAGACCCTCGCCCAGGCCTACGCCCTCTACCAGTCGCGGCTGCGCGAGGCCAACGCACTCGACTTCGACGACCTGATCATGACGACGGTCAATCTGCTGCGCGCCTTCCCGGACGTCGCCGAGCACTACCGCCGCCGCTTCCGGCACGTCCTGGTCGACGAGTACCAGGACACCAACCACGCCCAGTACACCCTCGTACGGGAACTCGTCGGCACCGCCGTGCACCCCGCGGACGTACCGCCCGGCCCCGACGACCTCCACCCCGCCGAGCTGTGCGTGGTCGGTGACGCCGACCAGTCGATCTACGCCTTCCGCGGCGCGACCATCCGCAACATCCTCCAGTTCGAGGAGGACTACCCGGACGCGACGACGATCCTGCTGGAGCAGAACTACCGCTCCACGCAGACGATCCTGTCCGCAGCCAACGCGGTCATCGAGCGCAACGAGTCCCGCCGTCCGAAGAACCTGTGGACCAATGCGGGCACGGGCGCCCGGATCACCGGGTACGTCGCCGACACCGAGCACGACGAGGCGCAGTTCGTCGCCGAGGAGATAGACCGCCTCACGGACGCGCGCGAGGCCAAGGCGGGCGACGTCGCCGTCTTCTACCGCACCAACGCCCAGTCCCGTGTCTTCGAGGAGATCTTCATCCGCGTCGGCCTGCCCTACAAGGTCGTCGGCGGCGTCCGCTTCTACGAGCGCAAGGAGGTCCGGGACGTCCTGGCCTACCTGCGCGTGCTGGCCAACCCCGAGGACTCCGTCCCGCTGCGCCGCATCCTCAACGTGCCCAAGCGGGGCATCGGCGAGCGCGCCGAGGCGATGATCGACGCGCTCTCCCAGCGGGAGAAGATCAGCTTCCCGCAGGCACTGCGCCGCGTCGACGAGGCGTACGGCATGGCCGCGCGGTCGACGAACGCCGTCAAGCGGTTCAACACGCTGATGGAGGAGCTGCGCACCATCGTGGAGTCGGGCGCGGGCCCCGCCACGGTACTGGAAGCAGTCCTCGATCGCACGGGCTACCTGGCGGAGTTGCAGTCCTCCACCGACCCGCAGGACGAGACCCGCATCGAGAACCTCCAGGAACTCGCCGCCGTCGCCCTGGAGTTCGAGCAGGAGCGCGGGGAGGGCGAGTCGGTCGCCCTGTCCGAGTTCCTGGAGCAGGTCGCCCTGGTCGCCGACTCCGACCAGATCCCCGACGAGGAGGACGGCGACGGCGTCATCACGCTGATGACACTGCACACCGCCAAGGGCCTGGAGTTCCCGGTGGTCTTCCTCACCGGCATGGAGGACGGCGTCTTCCCGCACATGCGCGCCCTCGGCCAGGTCAAGGAGCTGGAGGAGGAGCGCCGTCTGGCCTACGTCGGCATCACACGCGCGCGGGAGCGGCTGTACCTGACCCGCTCGGCGATGCGCAGCGCGTGGGGACAGCCGTCGTACAACCCGCCTTCCCGGTTCCTGGAGGAGATCCCGGCCGTGCACGTGGACTGGAAGCGGACGGGTGGTTCCGCGCCGGTGTCCTCCGGTCCGGCCTCCGGCGTGGCGGCCTCGCTGTCGTCGTCCCGTTCGCGTTCGTCGGCGTCGGGGGCCTCGGGTTTCGCCACCCGGCGGGCCGCGGACAAGCCGGTGGTGTCCCTCGCCGTCGGCGACCGGGTCACGCACGACCAGTTCGGCCTGGGCACGGTGGTCGGGGTCAAGGGCACGGGCGGGAACGCGGAGGCCACGATCGACTTCGGCGACACCAAACCCAAGCGGCTGCTGCTGCGGTACGCGCCCGTCGAGAAGCTGTAGGACGGACGGACGGACGGGCAGGAGGCGGGGCGGGAGACGGAGCGGAAGGCGGACGCGGCCCGGGCAGCGTCCGCAGCCCGGCCCCGGCCCCGGCCAGACCCGGGCCGGGGCCGGGGCCGGGCCGGTCTCAGGTCGGGTTCAGGCCGTGGCTGCGCAGCCAGGGGAGCGGGTCGATGGGGGCCCCGCCGGCGGGCCGTACCTCGAAGTGCAGGTGCGGGCCGGTGGAGTTGCCGGACTTGCCTGAGTAGGCGATCGGCTGTCCGGCCTTGACGGTGGCGCCGGTGACGACCTGGTACCGGGAGAGGTGGCAGTACCACGTCTCCGTGCCGTCCTTCGCGGTGAGGATCAGCATGTTGCCGTAGGCGCTGTTGAACTGGGTGCGGACCGTGCCGTCGGTGGCGGCCATGACCGTCGTCCCGTACCAGACGGGGAAGTCGATGCCGGTGTGCACGGACATCCAGTTGACGCCGGCCTGGCCGAAGTAGGCGCTGAGCCCCTTCTGCGCCACCGGCAGCACGAACTTGGGGCGCAGCCGCTCCTTGCGCGCCGCCTCCTGCGCGGCCTTCTTCCGCTCGGTCTCCTGCTGCGCCTTGAGGTCGATGCGTTCCTGGGTGCGGCTGGCCCGGTCGGCGAAGTCGTTCGCCCCGGCGGACAGGCTCTGGAGCTGGGTGTCCAGCTTGTTGTTGGCGGTGGACGGCTGCACGGGATGCGCCTCGGGGGCGAACGCCGAAGCGTCCTTGCCGCCGTCGGTGAAGGTGCCGACGGACGCCGCGGCGATTCCGGCGACGCCCATCACGCAGGCCGAGGGCACCGCCACGGTCAGCAGCGCGGAGCGCTTGGCCGGGGGCCGGCGCCGGGATCGGCCGCCGCTGCGCGAGGCCGCGCGCGGTGCGGGCACCGGCGCGACTTCTGCCTGGCCCTCCAGGAGGGAGACGGCGGGCAGTTCGCCGGTCGCGGCCAGAGCGCCTTCCCCGCCGGGAGCGGTGGCCTCGGGGGCGGTGGCGTCGAGAACGTCGAAGGTGTCACCGAACGCCCGGGTCTCGTCGTACGCCCGGGTCTCGTCGTATGCACGGGACTCGTCGTACGGGTGCGCCTCGCCCTGCGTCTGCTGCTCGCCGTACGGCTGCGGGTGGGAGGAACCCTCCGGTGCCGCGGTGCCGTCGTCGGCCGCGCCGCCGGTGTTCCACTGGGTGGCGTCATAGGCGCCGGTGTCGAACGTCTGGGTGCCCCAGTCCCACTGCTGGGTCTGGTCCGCGGCGGTCGTGGAGGCGGCGCCCTGGAGCCAGGCACCCGCGTCCCACTGGCCGGTGGCCTCGGCGGGCGCCGGCTGCTGCGGTACGGCGGACAGGTGCTGGAACCCCGCGGACCAAGCGGTCGTGTCGTACGTACCGGTGTCGTAGGCGGCGTGGTGCTGGGCCGCGTACGCGTCGTGGTTCAGGGTGTGGTGGCTGCCCGTCGACCACTGGGTGGCGTCGTACGCGCCGGTCGTCCCGCCGTCTCCCGCCTGGCTGTTGCCGGGGTGGAGGTCGCCGAAGAGGGGGTCGGCCGCGAAGCCCGCCGTGCTGTGGACGCCGGTGTGGAAACCGGTGGGGGAACCGGTCGCGTCGTGGTCGCCGTACGTGGTGAACTCACCGTAGGCGCCTTCCTGCCCGCCGTACGGCGCGTAAGGCGCCGAGGCGTCGTCGGAGGCCGGAGCCGGGGCCGGGGGCGTCGCGGTCCCCGACGGGTGACGGTCGTTCACCAACTTCTCTTTCGCCTCGACGACAGGGCTGCCAGAGCAGTGCGGCGACTGTACCCGGCGGTATGCGGGCGCGACAATCTTCGGCAGGTTTCCCGTACTGGGGAAACGGGCAATCGGCCGTGATTCGGCGGACTGCGGACACGGCCTTGGGCTTGTGTTCGGGACGATGTTCGACCCCTGATGGGTCAACGCCGGACCACGGAGACACGTCTGAACAGGCCACGGAGCCGGTCGGGTCAGGTCGCGGGTCCGGAGTGGTCAGGTCGTGGAGCCGGTCGGGTCAGGTCGTGGAGCCGGTCGGGTCAGGTCGTGGAGCTGGACGGGCCAGGTCGCGGGGCCGGGCCGGTCAGGTCGTGGAGCCGGTCGGCCGGGCTCACGGAGCTGGTCAGGCCACGGTGAGCCCTCCGCCCTGTGCCGCGGACGGGTCCCCGGGCCGCACGGTGTCCAGGGCCTGGCGTATGCCGCTCGCGACGGCGGGGTGCACGGGCATGGCGAGGTGGCCGATGCCGCTCACCCGGACGTTCTCCGCCCGGAGGTCCGGGTGCTCGACGCAGGCCGACTCCAGCGGGTCCATCAGGTGGTCCAGGTCGCTCCAGAAGCCGACGAAGTACGTACGGCAGCCGGGCGCGGGCCGGGACAACTCCTCGATCAGCTCCGAACCCGGCCGCATCTGACGGACGATGGGGTGCGCGTTGGCCAGCGGGGCGACCCGGGTGCCGGCGTGCGGGGTGCCCAGGGTGACGAGGGTGCGGACGCGGGCGTCGCCGCCCAGCCGCTGCACGTAGTAACGGGCTATCAGCCCCCCGAGGCTGTGTCCGACGACGTCGACCCGCTCGCTGCCGGTGCGCTCGCAGATCTCCTCGATGTGCCGGCCGAGCAGTTCGGCCGCGCAGCGGATGTCGCAGGTCAGCGGCGAGTAGTTGAGGGACTCCACGCGATGCCTGCCGTGCTGCGCGAGGTTGCGGCGCAGCAGTACGAAGACCGAGCGGTTGTCGATGAAGCCGTGCAGCAGCACCACCGGCGGCTTGGCCTCGACGGGCAACTGCGCGGCGGCATCCGGTGCGGGGAGCGGGGTCTCGGCGGCGCGGCGCTCCTGCACGATTCCCGAGGGGTAGAGGAGAACGTGCCCGGCGAGGATCGCCAGCTCCAGGGCCGTCGCCTTGAGCAGGCCCAGCGACACCCCCGCGATCCGGCCCGGGAGCAGGCGCTGGCAGAACGGGAGGAGGGGATCTGCGACGCTGGTGACCTTCATGGCCGACCTCCTGTCGGCACGCGGGAGGACGGCTCTGTCCCCCGTGTGCGCTTGTGGGCAGTCGCGGCGGAGGCTCCCGACGGGGCGCGGACGGGGGACGCGGAGCAGGCCGCCGTCCGCTGTGCGGCGCGTACGGTGTGTACGGCGCTCGGGGCTGCCTCGTGTCCTCGTCGGTGCGCCGCGCCTCCGCGGTGCCCGGCCTGCTCCGCGGTGGTACGACCACCTCGCCGCGGCTGCCGTGACGCTTGTTCCCGCAGGGGCTCCCGGCCCGCGGCGGCGGGGAACGGTGCGCGGTGTGAGGATGCGTGGTGTGCGGGCCCCCGCTGCGGGATGCCTCCGGGGAACTGTCCCTCCGTGTGATTTCCCCCTCGGTCCGCACCGCGAAACTGCCGGGTGCGGGATGCTGGCGATAACGTTCGTTCACTTCCCCGGACGACGTGGTGCGGGGCGTCCGTCCCGTGGTGGACGTATGTAGTCGCTTCATGGAGGCAGTGATGGGTGTGGCAGCCGGTCCGATCCGCGTGGTGGTGGCCAAGCCGGGGCTCGACGGCCACGATCGCGGTGCGAAGGTGATCGCGCGGGCCCTGCGCGACGCCGGCATGGAGGTCATCTACACGGGCCTGCACCAGACTCCGGAGCAGATCGTCGACACCGCGATCCAGGAGGACGCCGACGCGATCGGCATGTCCATCCTCTCCGGCGCGCACAACACGCTGTTCGCCGCCGTGATCGGGCTGCTGCGGGAGCGCGAGGCCGAGGACATCGTCGTCTTCGGGGGCGGCATCATCCCCGAGGCGGACATCGCGCCGCTGAAGGAGCAGGGGGTCGCCGAGATCTTCACCCCGGGCGCGACCACCCAGTCGATCGTGGACTGGGTGAGGGCCAACGTCCGCCAGCCGGCTCAGGCGTAGCGCCCGGGCCGGCCGGGCGGACGCGTCTCCTCGCCGGGGTGGCGCCCACAGGCGCCCGCCCCGACACGGCGTGGGCCTCAGCCGGTGCGGGCGCCGAGTTCCTCGGCCATCGCCGAGCGCAGCCGCAACGTCGTCGCCAGCCGCTGGAAGGCTTCCGCCCAGTACCCGCCGGCCCCGGGTGAGGCGTCCTCCATCTCGTCCGGCACCGCCAGCAGCCCGTCGAGCCGGGCCGCCTGCGCGGGGTCCAGACACCGCTCGGCCAGTCCCATCACTCCACTGAAACTCCATGGGTAGCTCCCTGCGTCCCGCGCGATGTTGAGCGCGTCGACCACCGCACGTCCGAGCGGCCCGGCCCACGGCACCGCACACACCCCGAGCAGCTGAAACGCCTCGGACAGCCCGTGTGCCGCGATGAATCCGGCGACCCAGTCGGCCCGTTCGGCGGCGCCCAGGGTGCCGAGCAGTTTGGCGCGCTCGGCCAGGGACACCGCGCCCGGCCCGCCGGCCTCGGGTGCCGCGGGCTCCCCGAGGAGGGCCCGGGCCCACCGGGCGTCCCGCTGCCGCACCGCCGCCCGGCACCAGGCCGCGTGCAGCTCCCCCTGCCAGTCGTCCGCCACCGGCAGCGCCACGATCTCCCGCGGGGTGCGGCCGCCCAGCCGGGCGGACCAGGTGCCGAGCGGGGACGCCTCCAGCAGCTGACCCAGCCACCACGACCGCTCACCCCTCCCCGCCGGAGCCTTGGCGAGGACACCGTCGCGCTCCATGCTCGCGTCGCACTCGTGGGGGGTCTCAACGGCGATCGTCGGCGTGCTGCGGGTGTGGTCGACGGCCACGCAGGCCGCGGCACGCTCCGCCATCCGTGCGGCCAGCGCCGATCCGGGCAGCGCCGACAGCAGTTCCGCGGCGGTGGCCCGTACGTTGCGGCTCCGGTCGGCGAGGGCCTGCTCGAGGAACGGCTCGTCGTCCGGGCCGAGGCCGGTCCGCAGCGAGTCGACGAACATCAGCCGGTCCTCGGCCCGCTCGCTCGCCCACGTGCCGGCGAGCAGCTCGCGGGCCGCCCCGGGCCGCTGCCGGCGGATCTCCGCGAGGAGCGCGATCCGCTCGGCGAACAGGCCCTCCTCCCACAGCCGACGGATGCGGTCCGTGTCCTCGGGGCCGGGCAGTGCGCCACTGCTGCCGGGGGCCGCGCGCAGCGCGAACCGCCAGTCCGGGTTCAGCCGGGCCAGCCACAGCGCGCGCGGGCCGGCGAAGGCCAGTGCGGCGGGCCGCAGGTCCGTGCGCCCGCGCGCCGCGTCCAGCAGCGCGGGCAGCGCCTGCGGGGGTGCCGCGTAGCCGCGCGCGTTCGCCGCGGCCAGCCACTGGGGCAGCAACTCCATGAGGTCCGGCGCCGTGCCCCTGCGGCCACCGCCGCCCGCCCCGGACCGGTCGGCCAGCAGCTGGGTGAGCCTGCGGGCCGCGGCCGGGGGCAGGGCGGGGCGGGTGTCCGCGGGCGCCGGGCGGGGGCGTTCGGCCGCGGGTGCCGGCAGCAGGCCCGCACGGCGGCTGACGGTGTGCGCGGCCGCCGCGTCCAGCAGTGCCACCGGTGCGTCCCGGCCGGGGGCGCCGGCGGGAGGCCTGCGGCGGTCCGTGCCGAGCAGGGCGGTGGTGACCAACTCCTCCCAGGCGCCCGCTGCGGGCGCTTCCACCGGGGCGGAGGTCCTGATCATGAGCGTCCTTTCCGTTGCCGGGTGCCTGAGGGTGGTCGGAGGGTCACCCGGACCGGGTTTCCCCTGGGGCGGAAGAAATGCGTGAATCTGGTGAGAAAGGGCGGGCTCGTGAGGTTCGCCGGTAGCCGTGGTCGTCGCCTGTGTGCGCCTTTCGGGTGAGACTTCCCGCTGTGCCGGGAACACCCCGCTCCGTGCTCCGACGTCACTCCGATGCCGGACACGCGGACCCCGCCGACCGGTGCGGATGTCGCAGACGGTGTACATCCGGTCAGCACAGCGTCACCGCTGCGCCCTCGCCCTGGGGCCAGGCAGTCAGTGGGGTGAACCCTCGGTGGCCGCACTCCCCGAAGACCGTGACGGGCGCACCACCCGACAGCGCGACCAGCCGCCAGAGCCCGGGGCGGGAACGGGCCGCGGCGGTGAGGGGCAGCGCGTGGTCCGACCCGGCGTCGGCCAGCTGCCAGGAGTCGCCCGCCGGGACCGGTATCACCTCGCTCAGCGTCACCGGGACCGACTCCAGCCACGGATCGTCCCGCAGCGCCCGGCCGTAGCGCGCCGCCGCCTGCGCCGTGGTCACGCCGGGCGGACGGGCGCGCGTGGGGGCCGGGGGCGCGAACTGCTCGCCCAGCGCCACACGCAGTTGTCCCGCGCCGGGATAGGCGGCCACCTCCGCCTCCAGGCACAGCCCCACCGGCAGCGCCGGCTCCGGTGCGCGGCCGGCCGCGCCGTAGGACAGCAGCAGGACCGTGCGGCCGCAGCCGGTGCCGTGCAGCCAGATCCGGCGCGTGGTCAGCTTCGCGTCCGCGGTGTCGTACCGGGCGAGGACGAGCCAGCTGTCACGCACCGGCGGGCCGTCCGCGGAGCCGGGCAGGCCGACGCGGGAACGGACCGTGGCCGCCAGATCCAGCGGCAGCCGCTCGCGGCGCAACCAGCCCTCGTCCAGCAGGTGCAGCAGCGCGCACTCCTCCAGCAACCGCACCGGCCAGCCCGGACCGGACGACGGGATCGCGCCCAGCTCCCGCACCCGGGCCGCGAGCCCGGGGGCCTGGGCGTCGACCATGCGGGCCGCCGTCTCCTCCCACAGTCCGTACCCCGCCTGCTCGGCGGCGGCCAGGCCGCCGCGCAGCAGGTCGGTCAGACGCTGCTCCAGCTCGGTCGCCCCCGCGGTGATCCGCTCGGCCCGGCGCTCCGCCCGGCGCCGCGCCGCCTCCGGATCGGCGCCGCCGTCCGCGGCACCGGCCGTCTTCTCCGCTTTCCGCGAGACCCGTCCGCGTCGGCCCGCGAGCCACTGTCCGGCCCACTGAGGTGCCTGATCGGCGGGCACGGTGGCCACCGCGCCGTCGCCGCCCGCCCACAGCAGCAGCAGTCCGAGCGCGTGCTTGCACGGGAACTTACGGCTCGGACAACTGCACTTGTACGCCGGTCCCGCCGCGCCGGCGGTGTCGACGACCGTCTGGTACGGCTTGCTTCCGCTTCCCTTGCACAGCCCCCACACCGTCCCTTCGTCGGAACTCCCCGCCTCGGACCACGGCCCCGCCGTGCCGAGTTTGCTTCCCGCTTTGCGTGACGCGACGTCAGGCGCCAGTGCCAGCACCTGGTCAGCGGTCCAGCGCGCCCCCTGCTGAGTCATGCCATCGAAGGTAGATCCCCCCACTGACAATCGACCCGACGAGAGCGTTTGCGCAGGTCACAACGGATTGTCAGTGCCGTGGTGCACGGTTGGTGACAGATCCGAACCGGCCGAGCTGGAGGGGGCCTCAGCCATGTCTGTGACCGTAGGACCGACGTCCGTAACACCGAGCCGAAGCGACTCCGCGCCCGCGAACACGGGTGACGAGCAGGGCACGCAGGCGCTGCGGCCGCACGCCGAGGACGCCTTCGCCGCCGAACTGGCCGCGCTGGCCGCGCAGGACGACCGCCCGCGCCCGGTGCGCTGGAAGCTGTCGCCGTGGGCCGTGGCCACCTATCTCCTCGGCGGGACCCTGCCGGACGGCACGGTGATCACCCCGAAGTACGTGGGCCCGCGCCGCATCGTCGAGGTCGCCGTCACCACCCTCGCCACCGACCGGGCCCTGCTCCTGCTCGGTGTGCCCGGCACGGCCAAGACCTGGGTGTCCGAGCACCTGGCCGCCGCGGTCAGCGGCGACTCCACGCTGCTGGTGCAGGGCACGGCGGGGACGCCGGAGGAGGCCATCCGCTACGGCTGGAACTACGCGCGACTGCTGGCGCACGGCCCGAGCCGGGACGCCCTGGTGCCCAGCCCCGTCATGCGGGCCATGGCCGAGGGCATGACCGCCCGGGTCGAGGAGCTGACCCGTATCCCGGCCGACGTCCAGGACACGCTGATCACGATCCTGTCGGAGAAGACCCTGCCCATACCGGAGCTGGGCCAGGAGGTGCAGGCGGTCCGCGGGTTCAACCTGATCGCCACGGCCAACGACCGCGACCGCGGCGTCAACGACCTGTCCAGCGCCCTGCGCCGGCGGTTCAACACGGTGGTGCTGCCGCTGCCGGAGACTCCCGAGGCCGAGGTGGACATCGTCTCCCGCCGCGTCGACCAGATCGGCCGTTCCCTCGACCTGCCGTCCGTACCGGACGGCGTCGACGAGATCCGCCGGGTCGTGACCGTCTTCCGCGAACTGCGCGACGGCGTCACCTCGGACGGCCGGACGAAGCTGAAGTCGCCCAGCGGCACGCTGTCGACGGCCGAGGCGATCTCCGTGGTGACCAACGGGCTCGCGCTGGCCGCGCACTTCGGCGACGGCGTGCTGCGGGCCGGCGACGTCGCGGCGGGCATCCTCGGCGCCGTCGTGCGCGACCCGGCGGCCGACCGCGTCATCTGGCAGGAGTACCTGGAGACCGTGGTCCGCGAGCGCGACGGCTGGAAGGACTTCTACCGGGCCTGCCGTGAGGTGAGCGCGTGAGCGGCGGCGGGGCGGGCGTGAGCGGGACGGGACCGGTGGCGGGCGTGAACGTGACGGGCCCGGGGGCGGGCGGCGCGGTGCGGGCCGGCGCCGACGAGGAGCCCAGCTGGACGGGCGGCCGGGGCGGACGACGGGCACTGGGGGGACGGCGTGACAGGCGCTGAGAGGAACGAGGGGGAGCGCCGCGGCGGGTCCGGCGCGGAGCCGCTGCTGCTCGGGGTCCGGCACCACGGGCCGGGTTCCGCGCGGGCGGTGCGGGCGGCCCTGGAGGCGGCCCGGCCGTCGGTGGTGCTGATCGAGGGCCCTCCGGAGGCCGACGCGCTGGTCCCGCTCGCCGCCGACGAGGGCATGCGGCCACCGGTCGCCCTCCTCGCCCACGCCGTGGACGAGCCGGGCCGCTCCGCGTTCTGGCCGCTGGCCGGGTTCTCCCCGGAGTGGGTCGCCCTGCGCTGGGCCCTGGAACACGGCGTCCCGGCCCGCTTCATCGACCTCCCGGCCACGCACACGCTCGCCTGGGAGACGGACACCGCCGGGGAGCCCACGGACGGCGGTGACCCCGCCGGGGCGGAGGGTTCCGCGGAGGAGGAGGGGACCGCGGAGGAGGGGACCGCGGAGCCCTCGGAACGCTCGGCCGGCGACGAGGTGCGGATCGATCCGCTCGCCGTGCTGGCCGACACCGCCGGGTACGACGATCCCGAGCGCTGGTGGGAGGACGTCGTCGAGCACCGGGGCGCGGGGCGGACGGACGCGTTCGCTCCGTTCCTGGTGCTGGAGGAGGCCATGGGGGCGCTGCGCGAGACGTTCGGGAGCAGCCACCGCGATCTCGTACGGGAGGCCCACATGCGGCTCCGGGTACGGGCGGCGCGGCGCGAGTTCGCGGACGGCGTCGCCGTGGTGTGCGGCGCCTGGCACGTCCCCGCGCTGCGGCAGAGGACCACCGCCACCGCGGACCGGGCACTGCTGAAGGGGCTGCCCAAGGTCAAGGCGGACATGACGTGGGTGCCGTGGACACACCGCAGACTGTCCCGGTTCAGCGGGTACGGCGCGGGCATCGACTCGCCGGGCTGGTACGCCCACCTGTTCGGCGTGCCGGACCGTCCCGTCGAGCGGTGGCTGACGAAGGTGGCGGGGCTGCTGAGGGAGGAGGACCGGATCGTGTCCTCCGCGCACGTCATCGAGGCGGTGCGGCTGGCCGGGACGCTCGCGGCGATGCGGGGCCGCCCACTGCCGGGACTGAGCGAGACCACCGACGCCGTACGGGCGGTGATGTCGGACGGCTCGGACGTGCCCCTGGCGCTGGTGCACGACCGGCTCGTGGTCGGGGACGTCCTCGGCGAGGTGCCGGAAGCGGCGCCCGCCGTGCCGCTGCAACGGGACCTGAGCCGCCTCCAGCGCCGGCTGCGCCTCAGACCCGAGGCGCTGGAGCGGGAGGTGGAACTCGACCTGCGCAAGGAGACCGACGCCGGGCGCAGCAGGCTGCTGCACCGGTTGCGGCTGCTGGGCGTGGGCTGGGGCGAGCCCACGGCTTCCCGAGGCAGCACCGGAACCTTCCGTGAGACCTGGCGGCTGCGCTGGGAGCCCGAGCTGTCGGTCAGGGTCGCCGAGGCCGGGGTGTGGGGGACGACCGTGCTCGCCGCCGCGACCGCCAAGGCCGAGGCGGACGCCGTCGGTGCGGACGTCCTCGCGCAGGTGACCGCGCTCGCCGAGCGCTGCCTGCTGGCGGGACTGTCCGACGCGCTGCCCGTGGTGATGCGGGTGCTCGCCGACCGGGCGGCGCTCGACGCCGACGTCGGGCACCTCGCCCAGGCGCTGCCCGCCCTGGTCCGCTCGCTGCGCTACGGCGATGTGCGCGGCACGGACACCGAGGCCCTGGCCGGGGTCGCGGCGGGCCTCGCCGAGCGCGTCTTCGTCGGCCTGCCCCCGGCCTGCGCCGCCCTGGACGCGGACGCGGCCGAGGAGATGCGACGCCACGTGGACGCGGTCCACACGGCCGTGGGTCTGCTCGGCGACACCCTCGACACCGGGCACGGCGATCTGCGCGCCCGCTGGCACGGCGTGCTCCGGGTGCTGTCGGGGCGGGACAGGGTGCCCGGCGTCGTCCGGGGCCGGGCGGTACGGCTGCTGCTCGACGACGGCGCGGTCGCGCAGGACCGGGCGGCGCGGCTCATGGGGCTCGCGCTCTCCCCGGGCACACCGCCGCCGGACGCCGCCGCGTGGATCGAGGGGTTCGTAGGCGGCGGGGGCGGGATGCTGCTCGTGCACGACGAGCGGCTGCTCGGGCTGGTCGACGCCTGGCTGACCGGAGTGCCGGCGGACGCGTTCACCGACGTGCTGCCGCTGCTGCGGCGCACCTTCTCGGCGTACGAGCCCGGGGTGCGCAGAACACTCGGCGAGCTGGTCCGGCGCGCTCCGGGACAGGACGGCCGCACGACCGGGACGACGGCGGTGGCCGGCGCCCCCGGTTTCGCGGCCCACCTCGACCAGGAACGGGCCGACGCGGTACTGCCGGTGGTGCGCCTGCTGCTGGGCCTGGACGACGCGGTGCCCGGCCCGGCCGCGGCGTGCGCACCGGATGCGGACGCCGACGCGGACGCGGCCGTCGGCCGGGACGCGGCTGTCGGCTCGGCCCCGGGGACGGGCCCTGACTCGGACTCGGCCCCCGGGGCGGGCCCCGCCTCTGGTTCGCCCTTCGGCATCGGCCCAGGCTGGGGCCGTGGCTCGGGTTCCGGTCGCTCCGGTCTCGGCGGGGAGTCGGGCGACGAGTTCGAGGGGGTGGCGGTATGACGTCGGCGGTGGAGAAGGGCGGGGGCGGCGGTATGGCGTCGGTGCAGGGGGGAGACGACGGAGCGGTGGACGTGGTCCAGGAGCGGCTGCGGCGGTGGCGGCTCGTGCTCGGGGGTGACGCGGCCGACGGCACGGGGTGCGCGCTCTCCGGACGGGACGCGGCGATGGACGGGGCGCTGGCCGCGCTCTACGGCAAGGGCGACAAGCCGCAGGCGGGCCGGGCCGGGCGGGACCGTTCGGCCGGGCTCGGGGCCTCGGCGCCCTCGGTGGCGCGCTGGCTGGGGGACATACGGACGTACTTCCCCGCCTCCGTCGTGCAGGTCATGCAGCGGGACGCCATCGACCGGCTCGGACTGTCCACGCTGCTGCTCGAACCGGAGATGCTGGAGGCCGTGGAAGCGGACGTCCACCTCGTCGGCACGCTGCTGTCGCTCAACAAGGCGATGCCGGAGACGACGAAGGAGACGGCGCGGGCCGTGGTGCGCAAGGTCGTGGAGGACCTGGAGAAGCGGCTCGCCACGCGTACCCGGGCCACCCTCACCGGCGCGCTCGACCGCAGTGCGCGCATCAGCAGGCCCCGCCATCACGACATCGACTGGAACCGCACCATCGCGGCCAACCTCAAGCACTACCTGCCCGAGTACCGCACGATCGTGCCGGAGCGGCTCATCGGGTACGGGCGGGCGGCGCAGTCCGTGAAGAAGGAGGTCATCCTCTGCATCGACCAGTCCGGGTCGATGGCGGCCTCGGTGGTGTACGCGTCGGTGTTCGGTGCGGTGCTGGCGTCCATGCGGTCGATCACCACGCGGCTGGTCGTGTTCGACACCGCGGTCGTCGACCTCACCGACCAGCTCGACGATCCCGTCGACGTGCTCTTCGGCACCCAGCTCGGCGGCGGCACGGACATCAACCGGGCGCTGGCGTACTGCCAGTCGCAGATCACCCGGCCCGCCGAGACGGTGGTCGTGCTGATCAGCGACCTGTACGAGGGAGGCATACGCAACGAGATGATGAAGCGAGTCGCGGCGATGCAGGCGTCGGGGGTGCAGTTCGTGACGCTGCTCGCGCTCTCCGACGAGGGCGCCCCCGCGTACGACAGGGAGCACGCGGCGGCGCTGGCGGCGCTCGGCGCCCCGGCGTTCGCCTGCACCCCCGACCTGTTCCCGGAGGTGATGGCGGCGGCGATCGAGAAGCGTCCGCTGCCGGTCCCCGAGACCGCGTGAGGCGAGACGGAGGGGGCCAGAGGTGCGGGGAGCGCGGGCGGAAGGTTTCCTACTCATCGGTAGCAGGGTCTTGCGCCACGACGGGAGGTGCGTGCAAGGATCGGTGCCTCGCCGGCCCGCCGGCCACCGGGCCGCAGGGCAGTCGCGGCGGCCACGGCAGTCCACGACAGTTGCGGCGGTTCACCGCGGTCAGCGGCGGTCAGCGGCGGTCAGCGGCGGTCCATGGCACTCCACAGCGGCCCGCGAGAGCCACGCGACCCCGCGGGACCAGTGGGCCCGGTTGGCCGAAAACCGTCGGTTTCTCCGGTCGTCCGCCCGGCAACCCGCGGAAGGGCCGGCTGGTCCCCATTGGGGTGGGGATCAGTCGGCCCGAGCCCCGAGGGGCTCTTCCTGGGGTCTCACCGGGTCAACCCCAGCCCGGTGAGACCCCGCACGGAAGCCCCGGCCCGCGGGCCTCCCGAGGCCTCCCGCGCGGCACGCGGTGCCAGGGAAGGCGGCATCATGTGACAGGTATCACCGCTCAGGTGTGACCCTCGATTTATGGCGCCCCCGCAAGCGGCGATAACCTGCGAGATGGACATGCCGCGCGCTCGGACACCGTGTGCGCCCCCCTTGTGACAAGCGGACGTCACGTTGCCCTTCGCGGCACGCCCACGCATCCAACGAACCGCGAGATCACTGATAGGGACGGAAGCGCGTGGACCTGTTCGAGTACCAGGCGAGGGACCTCTTCGCCAAGCACGATGTACCGGTGCTGGCCGGTGAAGTCATCGACACGCCTGAGGCGGCGCGCGAGATCACCGAGCGTCTGGGCGGCAAGTCCGTCGTCAAGGCGCAGGTGAAGGTCGGTGGTCGTGGCAAGGCCGGCGGCGTGAAGCTCGCCGCCACCCCGGATGAGGCCGTCGCCCGCTCGACGGACATCCTCGGCATGGACATCAAGGGCCACACGGTCCACAAGGTCATGATCGCCGAGACGGCCCCCGAGATCGTCGAGGAGTACTACGTCTCCTTCCTCCTCGACCGTGCGAACCGCACCTTCCTCTCCATCGCCTCCGTCGAGGGCGGCATGGAGATCGAGGAGGTCGCCGCGACCCGCCCCGAGGCCGTCGCCAAGACCCCGATCGACGCCATCGACGGTGTGACGCCGGAGAAGGCCCGCGAGATCGTCGCGGCCGCCAAGTTCCCGGCCGAGGTCGCCGACAAGGTCGCGAACGTCCTGGTCAGGCTCTGGGACACCTTCATCAAGGAGGACGCCCTCCTGGTCGAGGTCAACCCGCTGGCCAAGGTCGCCTCGGGCGAGGTCATCGCCCTGGACGGCAAGGTGTCGCTCGACGACAACGCCGAGTTCCGTCACCCCGACTTCGAGGCCCTCCACGACAAGGCGGCGGCCAACCCGCTCGAGGCCGCGGCCAAGGAGAAGAACCTCAACTACGTCAAGCTCGACGGTGAGGTCGGCATCATCGGCAACGGCGCGGGTCTCGTCATGAGCACCCTGGACGTCGTCGCGTACGCCGGTGAGAAGCACGGCAACGTCAAGCCCGCCAACTTCCTGGACATCGGCGGCGGCGCCTCCGCCCAGGTCATGGCGAACGGCCTGGAGATCATCCTCGGCGACCCGGACGTCAAGTCCGTCTTCGTCAACGTCTTCGGTGGCATCACCGCCTGTGACGAGGTCGCCAACGGCATCGTCCAGGCGCTGAAGCTCCTGGAGGACCGCGGCGAGAAGGTCGAGAAGCCGCTCGTCGTCCGCCTCGACGGCAACAACGCCGAGCTGGGCCGCAAGATCCTCACCGACGCCGCCCACCCGCTGGTGCAGCGCGTCGACACGATGGACGGCGCGGCCGACAAGGCCGCCGAGCTGGCCCACGCCGCCAAGTAATCACTCAGGACGAGGACACCAACACACCATGGCTATCTGGCTCAACAAGGACAGCAAGGTCATCGTCCAGGGCATGACCGGCTCGACCGGCATGAAGCACACCAAGCTCATGCTCGGCGACGGCACCAACGTCGTGGGCGGCGTGAACCCGCGCAAGGCGGGTCAGACCGTGGACTTCGATGGCACCGAGGTACCCGTCTTCGGCACCGTCAAGGAGGCCATCGAGAAGACCGGCGCCGACGTCTCCGTCATCTTCGTTCCGGAGAAGTTCACCAAGGACGCGGTCGTCGAGGCCATCGACGCCGAGATCCCGCTGGCCGTCGTGATCACCGAGGGCATCGCCGTGCACGACTCGGCCGCCTTCTGGGCGTACGCCGGCAAGAAGGGCAACAAGACCCGCATCATCGGCCCGAACTGCCCCGGCATCATCACCCCGGGCCAGTCGAACGTCGGCATCATCCCGGGCGACATCACCAAGCCGGGCCGCATCGGCCTGGTCTCGAAGTCCGGCACGCTGACGTACCAGATGATGTACGAGCTGCGTGACATCGGCTTCTCCACGGCCGTCGGCATCGGTGGCGACCCGATCATCGGCACCACGCACATCGACGCGCTCGCCGCGTTCGAGGCCGACCCCGAGACCGACCTGATCGTCATGATCGGCGAGATCGGCGGCGACGCCGAGGAGCGGGCCGCGGACTTCATCGCGAAGAACGTGACCAAGCCGGTCGTCGGCTACGTCGCGGGCTTCACCGCGCCCGAGGGCAAGACCATGGGCCACGCCGGCGCCATCGTCTCCGGTTCGTCCGGCACCGCCCAGGCGAAGAAGGAGGCCCTGGAGGCCGCGGGCGTCAAGGTCGGCAAGACCCCGACCGAGACGGCCAAGCTGGCGCGCGCCATCCTCAGCGCCTGAGCCCGGTTCCGCGGCAGCGGAACAGCGGACACCAGCAGAATCGGTGGGCCCGTCCCCGGCGACATGCCGGGGCGGGCCCACCGCCGTGTCCGGACGGACCCGCCCCTCGCCGCGACCGGTCGGCCACATGGCCTACCTGGCCTCCGGCGCCAGCCGCTCCGGTCCCGCCGTCACCTCCTTCTCCAGTACGGCGCGCAGCTTCTGCTCGCGTCGCGACAAGGACCCGAGCAGGCCCTGGGCGGGCAGGCCCTGCACCGCGTGACCGGGGGAGACCGGCGCGAGGTAGTGCGTCGGCGCGGTCCGGAGGGTGAGCGCGGTGGCGCCGATGATGGTGACCGTGAACGCGATGGCGGACCGCGTCCAGAAGCGGGTGCTGCGCTCCCCGGCGGTCCGCACCGTCGCGGGCGGCGCGGGTGCCACGGGCGCCGCCGAGGCCGGCACCGACCCGGCGGCCCACCCCACAGCCCCCGCCCCGGCCCGTGCCGCAGCCCCCGCCCCGGCCCGCGCCACGGCCGCCGCCCTCGTCTTCGCCACGACCCCCGCCCCCACCGCGACCCCAGCCCCGGCGGCCACCGCAGCCCCGGCGGCCACTGCAGCCCCGGCGGTCACCGCCGCCCCCGCGGCCGCGCTCGTGTCCGCTCCCGCCCCCACCGCCCCGGTCGTCCCTGCGGCTCCCGCGCCCGCCCCGGCGAGGTGCCAGGCCGAGCCGAGCCGGACCAGGCGCCGGTGCAGTTCCGCCGGGTCCGCGAGTTCCGGGAGGCATGCGGCGACGGCCTCGCGGGCGTGCATCAGCCGGTTCGCCGCCGCCGGGGTGCTCGCCTCGGTCTCCGCCGCGGTCTCCGGCAGATCGAGCCCGACACCGTCGTGGAGGACCAGCGTGCGGCGGTACGACGGCGGGAGGCGCAGCAGGGCGTGCTGCAACGCGCGGTCGACCGGGGCGGGCGGCGGGTCGGGGATGCGGTTGCGCGGGATGCAGCGGTGCCAGGGGGACAGCGCGCAGTCGTACGCCGTCGCCCGGACCCAGCCCGCCGGGTCACGGTCGCGGGCGACCTTTGGCCAGTCCTGCCAGGCGAGTTGGAAGGCGCGTTCGACGGCTTCGCGCGCCCGCTCGCGGTGGCCGGTGAGCAGGTAGGCCTGGCGTACGAGGGCCGGGGCGCAGAACTCGTAGAGCGCGTCGAAGGCCTGAGCGGGTGTCAGAGGCTCCCGCGTGCTCACGTCGGTGTTTCCGGCGACCTGAGTGCCGGTCGGTGCGGGGCTCGCGCCGGGGGGCCGGTCCGTCGAGTGCGGTGGCCGTGGGTTCGCATGACTGTACGTCACCGTGCGTCCCTCCGTGTGAATAGGCACATAAACGTATATTGAGCGACACAGCGGAGGTTCGCCTGTTGCGCCGGGAATGCGTGTGACGTTGGGAGCATGGCGGGCGTGATCCAGACGACCCCTCGACGTCCACCGCTGCCACGTCTGCGCACCCGGGTACGGGACCGTTCACCCGGGCTCGGCGCCGGCTTCCTGGGCGGTGCCGTCGCGGCGGGCCTCGGCCTCGGCTCGTTCGCCGTGCTCGACATCGTGCTGTGGATCAGTTCGCCGTACCCCGACAGCGGTCCGGGCAGCACGCTGCACGTGGCCGCAGCCCTGTGGCTGCTGGCGCACGGCGCCGAACTGGTCCGCACCGACACCCTGACCTCGGTGCCCGCGCCGATCGGGCTGACCCCGCTGCTGCCGGCCGTGCTGCCCCTCCTGCTGGTGCACCGCGCGGCGCGGGACGCCACCGACGGCGGTGACGGCGGACCGCTCGTCCCCCCGCGCACCGCCTGGGCCGGTGTCCTCCTCGGCTACCTCACCGTCGCCGTCGGCGCCGCGGTCTACGCGGCCGGCGGCGCGCTGCACCCGGCGTGGTTCTCGACGGTGGTGTGGGTGCCGTTCGTCGCCGCGTCGGCGGCGGCCGGCGGCGTCTGGGCGGCGTACGGCTGCCCGCGCGCCCCGCTGGACCGGGCGCTCGGCGCGCTGTCGCCCGGCGTACGGCGCCTGCTGCTCGGGCCGGGGCCTCGGGCGCGGCTGGGCGCCTCGGCGCGCGCCGCCGGGGCGGGGGGCGTGGTGTTCGTCGGGGGCGGGGCACTGGTGCTCGGGGTGTCGCTGGTGGGTCACGGCGGAGCCGCCCAGGGCGCCTTCCTGAAGCTTACGGAGGGCTGGTCGGGACGGTTCGCCGTGCTGCTGCTCTGCCTGGCGCTGCTGCCGAACGCGGTGCTGTGGGCGGCGGCGTACGCCCTCGGCCCCGGCTTCGTGCTCGGCGTGGGGCACACCGTCGACCCGTTCGCCTCCGCACCGGCCCCGCTGCTCCCGTCCTTCCCGCTGCTCGCGGCGGTGCCGGACGCGGGGCCCGGCTCCCCGCTGCACCTGGTGACCACCGCGGTGCCCGTGGCCGCCGGAGTGACCATCGGCTGGTTCGTCGCGGGCGCGGCGGTTCGGGAGGGGGCGGTGCGGGACCGGCGGGACGCGCGGGACGGGGTACGGGCCTGGTCCTGGCGGCGGACGGCGGGCGGGGCGGCGCTGGCGTGCCTGCTGTGCGCGATCGGACTCGGGCTGGCCGCCGAACTGGCGGGCGGCCCGCTGGGGAACGCCGCCCTCGACGCCTTCGGACCGGTGGGGTGGCAGGTCATGGGGGCCGCTCTGCTGTGGACGTCGGCGGCGGCCGTGCCGACGGCCGTGGTGGTACGGGCCTGGCGCTGCCGCGGCGGCCGGGTCCTCGTGGCCGGCGCGGCAGCCGGGCAGCGGATCGGGAAACCCCGCGAGGGCGGCGGGGGCAGCGGTGCCCGGCCGGCCCGGCTCGCGGACACCGCCGGGCGGCTGCCCGCGCGCTACGACGTCACCCTCGAACCGTACGACGTCCTGCCCCTCGAACCGCCCGCCGCCCTCGATGTGGCCTCCTGGGAGAGGGGTCCGGGCCCGTCCGGGCCGGACCCGGCCACGGCCGACCCGGGCCCGGCCCCGACCGGCTCGCTCTCGCCGGTGACGGTCGAACCGGGACCCGTCCACCGCGGCCCCGCCGAGCCGGACCCCGTCAAACCGGACCCGGACCCGGAGCCGGAGCTGAAGTCCGGGCCCGAGGCCGCCGACGAGCGCACCGAGCCGTCCGAGCGCACCGACCCGCTCAAGCCGACCGTACGGACCGAACAGCCGCCCGACCGCACCGACTGACGCGCGCCCGCACCGACTGACGCCTGCGCGGACCTACTGACGCTGTGCGCCAGTGCGGCAGTGCCCCGGCGCGTTCAGCCCTTCTCAGCCGTCCGTGCCCAGCATGCCGCGCAGTTCCCGCGGCAGGTGCTGGTCGCAGGACTGCTTGGCCTGGTGGGTGAGCGCGTCGTTCACGCAGGAGTAGTAGTCCTGGTAGACGAACTGCGCGGCGAAGCCCGCCGCGACCAGGGCGAGTGCCAGGGACGCGGTGACCAGGCCGCTGACCGCCGCCGTGACCTGGGGGCGGTTGGTCTCCGGCGCCGGGGCCGCGGCCGGGGCCGGGCTGTGCGGGTCGGGCTTGCGGGGCTTGGCGCGCAGGGCGCTGATGCCCCAGTACAGCGCGAGCGCACCGAGCAGCAGTGCGACGGGCGCCCAGCCGAAGAGCACGAAGAAGAAGGCCCACATGCCGGACAGCAGGGAGAACCGGGCGCGGCGCTGGGTGGGGTCCGTCGGGTCCCAGCGCGTGCCGGGGCCGGGCCTGTTCGGCCCGCCGCCGGGCTGTCCGGGGCCACCGCCGGGCTGTCCGTCGCCACCGCCGGGCCGCTCGGGCCGCTCGCCGAAGCCGCCGGGGGAGCGGCCGGGCTGACGGTCGCTCCACTGGCTCCCCCAGGGAGACTGCCCGCCGCCCTGCCCGTGACCGTTCCCCTGGCCGTTCCCCTGGTCCTGGCCCTGGCCCTGCCCGGAGGAGCCGGAGCCCTGTCCCGAGGGGTGGCGGGGCTGCCAGGGCCGGTCGGGCGTGCCCTCGGCGGGCGGTGCGAAGGGGTTGTCGTCCTGACCGGCGCTGCCGGTGCCGCCTGTGGAGCCGCCGCGCCCGCCGCCGTCGTCCCCGCCCGTGGGCGCGTCGGGCGGTGAGGCGGGGCGCTCCCGCAGCAGCACGGCGCCGCGCTCCCCTCCCTGCACCGACAGCGGAGGGAGCGTGAGGAGTCGCGGGCTGCGGTCGGGCTTCAAGTGAGCGTCTTCCCCTTGGTGAGTCACGACTGGTCGACTGGTCCGGCGGACCCGGCGGGCCCGTCGTCCGATCCGCGAGGCGATCCGGAGAGCAATCCGGAAAGCGATCCGGAAGGCGATCCGGAAGGCGATCCGGAAGGCGATCCGGAAGGCGATCGGACGGGCGGTCCGACAGGTCCCTCACCCCTTGAACGCCCGGAGCGCGGAGTGCGTTCCCCCGGTTTCCCCGGGCGTCCCCGGCGCGTTCCCGTACCAGGTCTGTGCAGACGCTACCTTCCGGCCACGCCCCCGTCCCATGGGGGCCGTCCGGAGTGCCGGTATCGTTGCTGGCGGTCGGCTGCTTCGTAGGCTTCCCCGTATCCGGGGACGCGAAGCATTCGTACGACCGTACAAAGACAGCTTCCCCGAGAAAGGGCCCCACCGTGGCCGCCAAGCCCGTGGCCAAGCGCCTCGTCGTGCTGGTCTCCGGATCCGGCACCAATCTGCAGGCGCTCCTCGACGCGATCGCCGAGTCCGGGGCCGAGGCCTACGGTGCCGAGGTCGTCGCCGTGGGCGCCGACCGCGAGGGCGTCGAGGGGCTGGCGCGCGCCGAGCGCGCCGGGCTGCCGACCTTCGTGCGGAAGGTCAGGGACTACGGCACGCGCGAGGAGTGGGACGCGGCGCTCGCCGAGGCCGTCGCCGCCCACGAACCCGACCTCGTCGTGTCCGCCGGGTTCATGAAGATCGTGGGGAAGGAGTTCCTCGCGCGGTTCGGCGGGCGGTTCGTGAACACGCACCCCGCACTGCTGCCCAGTTTCCCGGGGGCCCACGGCGTCCGTGACGCGCTCGCGTACGGCGCCAGGGTCACCGGCTGCACCGTCCACTTCGTCGACGACGGCGTCGACACCGGACCGATCATCGCCCAGGGCGTGGTCGAGATCCGGGACGAGGACGACGAGAGCGCGCTGCACGAGCGCATCAAGGAAGTCGAGCGAAGGCTGCTCGTCGAGGTCGTGAGCCGGCTCGCCCGCCACGGCTATCGCATCGAGGGACGAAAGGTAGTTATCCAGTGACCGCCGAGAGCAACAAGCGGCCCATCCGGCGCGCGCTCGTCAGCGTCTACGACAAGACCGGTCTGGAGCAGCTCGCGCGCGGGCTGCACGAGGCCGGCGTCGAACTCGTCTCGACCGGCTCCACCGCCGCGAAGATCGCCGCAGCCGGCGTGCCCGTCACCAAGGTGGAGGAGCTGACCGGCTTCCCCGAGTGCCTGGACGGCCGGGTCAAGACCCTGCACCCGAAGGTGCACGCGGGCATCCTCGCCGACCTGCGCCTGGAGGACCACCGGCGGCAGCTGGCGGAGCTGGGTGTGGAGCCGTTCGACCTCGTCGTCGTCAACCTCTACCCGTTCCGCGAGACGGTCGCCTCCGGTGCCTCGCCCGACGAGTGCGTGGAGCAGATCGACATCGGCGGGCCCTCCATGGTCCGCGCCGCCGCCAAGAACCACCCCTCGGTCGCGGTCGTCACCAGCCCCGAGCGCTACGCGGACGTCCTCGCCGCCGTGCAGGACGGCGGCTTCGACCTGGCCACCCGCAAGCGGCTCGCCGCCGAGGCCTTCCAGCACACGGCGTCGTACGACATCGCGGTGGCGGGCTGGTTCGCCGCCTCCTACGCCCCCGTCGACGACTCGGCCTTCCCCGACTTCCTCGGCGCCACCCTGGAGCGCAAGAGCACCCTGCGCTACGGCGAGAACCCGCACCAGCCCGCCGCGCTCTACGTCGACGGCACCGGCAGCGGCCTCGCCGAGGCGGAGCAGCTGCACGGCAAGGAGATGTCGTACAACAACTACACGGACACGGACGCCGCCCGCCGTGCCGCGTACGACCACGACGAGCCGTGCGTGGCCATCATCAAGCACGCCAACCCGTGCGGCATCGCGGTCGGCGCGGACGTCGCCGAGGCGCACCGCAAGGCGCACGCCTGCGACCCGGTCTCCGCCTACGGCGGCGTGATCGCCGTGAACCGGCCGGTCAGCAAGGAGATGGCCGAGCAGGTCGCGGACATCTTCACCGAGGTCATCGTCGCCCCCGACTACGAGGACGGGGCGCTGGAGGCCCTCGCCAAGAAGAAGAACATCCGGGTGCTGAAGGCCGCGGGCGCGCCCTCCCACCCGGCCGAGGTCAAGCCGGTCGACGGCGGCGCGCTGCTCCAGGTCACCGACCGCCTCCAGGCCGAGGGTGACGATCCGGCCAACTGGACGCTGGCCAGCGGCGAGGCGCTGTCCGCCGGTGAACTGGCCCAGCTCGCCTTCGCCTGGAAGGCCTGCCGGGCCGTGAAGTCCAACGCGATCCTGCTCGCCAAGGACGGCGCCTCGGTCGGCGTCGGCATGGGCCAGGTCAACCGCGTCGACTCCTGCAAGCTGGCGGTCGAGCGGGCGGGCGAGGAGCGGGCGCGCGGTTCCTACGCCGCCTCGGACGCGTTCTTCCCCTTCCCGGACGGCCCCGAGATCCTGATCGCGGCCGGGGTGAAGGCCATCGTCCAGCCGGGCGGTTCGATCCGCGACGAGCTGGTCGTGGAGGCCGCGAAGAAGGCGGGCGTGACCATGTACTTCACGGGCACGCGGCACTTCTTCCACTGAGCACCTCCCTCAGGTTCTCCTGAGCAGCACCCTTGGCCGGTTCTTTACGGTCGGTGGTCATCCGGGCCGGCGCCGCACGTACCCTGTGCGGCCCATCCGGATGATCACCGCTGCGAGGACCGGCCGTCTTCATGACCTCTCACCCGGCCGGTCACCGGCCCCGCCCGCGCCTGCCCGTCTGGTCCCTCCCGGCGGTGTGGACCGTCCTGCTCGGCCTGTGGGGGCTCACCCGGCGGCACAGCGTGTGGCGGGACGAGGCCGCGACCTGGCTGGTGGCGCAGCGGCCGACCGGCCAGATCTGGCACACCCTCCAGCACGTCGACGCCGTGCACGGGCTCTACTACCTGTGGATGCACGCCCTTTTCGTCTGCTTCGGGCCCGGCATCACGACCCTCAGACTGCCGTCCGTCCTTGCCATGGCCGCGGCGGCGGCCTGCGTCGCGGTCATCGGCCGCCGCCTTCGCGGAGTACGGGCGGGACTGGTGGGCGGGCTGGCCCTGGCGCTGCTCCCGGCGGTCCAGTTCCAGCTCCAGGACGGCCGCTCCTACGCGCTGGTCGCCGCCGGTGCCGGAGCCTCGACGCTGCTGCTGGTCACGCTGCTCCAGGGACGCGGCGGGGCGGGGCGGTGGGCCGCCTACGCCGGTGTGGTCCTCGTGACCGGGCTGCTGCACTGGCTGTCCCTGCTGGTGCTTCCCGCGCACGCCGTGACCCTGCTCTGGACGCGCGCCGGGCGCGGCGCGTGGGCGCGGTGGGCGGGGGCGTCGGCGTGCGCGGTGGCCGGGGTGCTGCCGCTGGTCCTCTACAGCCGGGCCCAGGCCGGCCAGGTGACCTGGATACCGCCGCTGACCTGGCACATGGTGATCGGCCCCGCCGTCCTGCTGGCGGTGGGCGGCCTCGCGGCCCTGGCAGACCGGCCGCGGGCCGGGCGGCTGTCGGTGGCGGCGGTCGGGCTGCCGCTGCTGGCCATGCCGCAACTCGGCCTGATCGGCCTCTCGTTCGTCCAGCCGGTGTTCCTGGACCGGTACGTCACGTTCAGTCAGCTCGGGCTGGCCCTGCTCATCGGCGCCGCCCTCGACGCGGCGGCACGGGCGGCGGCGCCGCGATTCCCGAGGGCGTCCCCGTGGCTGGCCCCCGTGGCGCTCGTGGCGGCGGTGGCCGCGCTGCTGCCGCAGTCACTGGCCGTACGGTCGCCGGGCAGCAGGGTGGACGACGTGCTGGCGGTGTCCGACCACGTGCGCGGGCTGCACGGGGACGGGGACGCGGTCCTCTTCGTCCCCGCGTTCCGGCGGGACACCGCGCTGGTCTCGCCCGGCGCCTTCACCGGCCTGCGGGACATCGCGCTGGTCCGCGGCCCCGCCGAGTCCGGCACGCTCGGCGGCGAGGAGGCGGATCCGGCCACGATCCGTGCGCTGACCCTGGCCGAGCGACGGGTCCTGCTGGTCACGGACGCGTCCCCGTCGGCCGGTACGGCGCTGGTGGCGCGGGACGGCGCGAAACTGGCCGTCCTGCGCGAGCACTTCACGGTCGTCGCCGACGAACGGGTGCGGGGGCGGCGGGTGACGGTCTACGAACGCCACTCCGCCGCCGATCCCCGGATCAGCTGACGGGCACCTCGCACCAGACGGTCTTCCCGTCCGGCTCCTGGCGCACGCCCCAGCGCAGCGCGACCGTGTCGAGGAGCAGCAGCCCGCGCCCGGCCTCCTCCTCCGCGCCCGCGTGCCGCACCACCAGCCACCCGTGCGGCTCCCGGTCGGTGACCTCCACCCGGGCCCGGCCGCTGCCCGTGTCCTGCACCCGTACGGACACGGGGGTGCCCTCTCCCACGTGCCGGATCACGTTCGCCAGCAGCTCGCTCACACACAGCTGCACGTCCTGGCACGGCACGCCGAGGTGTTCGCGCACCGCCCGCCGCACCTCCGGCACGGCCTTGGGCAGCGCGAGCAGATCCAGCGCCAGCGGTGGCCTCACCCCGCCGCTCCCTTGCGCAGCGCGGCGGCCAGGGCCTCGGCGGTGGTCAGGTTGCAGTTCCCGAGTGCGATGAGCGGGGCGGCGTACGTCCCCGCGAACGAGGGCGGTTCGAGCCCGAGCGAGGGGAGCGTGATGCCGTGCGCGGCGAGTGCGGCGCGCAGTGCCTCCAGGTGGGCCTCGGCTTCCTGGACGTGGGGGTGCGGCACGGACGTACGCCTTTCTGTGTGCGATGCGTGACGAAGCACTCACACAGTGGCGTGGGGCGGCGTACCGTGAGAAGAGTTTGGGTTGCGCACGGTAACTGGTAAACGGCGGTGATGAGTTGTGCCTGCTCGCAAGGACCCCGACGCGTCGACGAGCGTCCCTTCCTTCTACGGCGCGGAGTTGCGCTTCAAGCGGGAAGCGGCGGGCCTGACGCTGGAGCAGCTGGCCGAGGGGAGCTTCCGGGGGATCTCGTTCCTGAGCCAGATCGAGCGGGGGGAGCGGCGGATGCCGGTCGATCTCGCCCGGCACGTGGACGAGAGGCTGGGGACGGACGGGTTTTTCCAGCGGCGGTGTGAAGACGTCGCCAAGGCGCGGCAGGTCGGGCACGCGTGGTACTACGCCGACATCCCGGATATGGAGAAACGGGCGCTAACGGTAGAAGAGTGGGCGCCTATCGGCCTGCCGGGTCTTCTTCAGACCGGGGCGTACCTCCGCGGTCGCATCGAATGCATCGACCCGGAGGCGTCTCCGGAGGAGGTCGAGAAGCGCGTCCATGGGCGACTGGCGCGTGGCGAGTTGTGGAAGTGCCCGGACCGTCCCACCTATTGGGGGATCGTCCGAGAGTCGGCCATCCGGCAAGCGCCGGTTACCCCGGCAGTCATGGCTGAGCAGGTGGAACACATCCTCGACATCGTCCGCTCCACGCGGAGCGTTATCCAAGTGGTCCCGGAAACGTCCTTCTGGTGCCCGCTCGACTACGGCATGGTCAAGATCATGACCTTTGCCGACGCCCCGCCGTTGGTATACACAGAGGGCGATCACACGGGGCAGCTCATCGACTACCCGGCTGAGGTGGCGACGTACCGTCGTAAGTACGACCTGCTGAGGGCCGTCGCGCTGTCACCACAGGCGTCCCTGGCTTTGATGAAACATGCAGCGAGGACCTACAAACATGAAGCAGAGCAAATGGATTGACCCGCGCACCATAGCTTGGCGCAAGAGCAGCTACAGCAACGGCGACGGCGGTGACTGCGTCGAAGTAGGGGTCTCTCCCGTCACCTTCATCCCCGTCCGCGACTCCAAGAACCCCGGGGGACCCGTCCTCCTCCTCCAGCGGAGCGCCTGGACACCGTTCCTCTCCGCACTCAAGAACCAGTGAACGCACGACGGCGGTGGCCTCCGGCCCTCCCCCAGGAGGGGCCGGAGGCCACCGCCGTCAGGCGGGCCCGGCTCAGCAGGGGCGCAGGGACCAGATCGGGTCCCACGTGGCCGTACCGGCCTGGTAGGCCGTGGACGTCCAGCGGACGCTGCCGTCCTTGTTGAAGAACCTGGCGACCGTGCCCGGCGTCTGGTTGTTGGTGAAGGGACCGTTGCCGGTCCAGTTGTTGAGGTTCCACGTCTGGCACTTGTAGAAGTCGAACTTCTGGCCGTTGACGAGCATGCAGAGATGGCCGTAGGCGCAGGCCAGGTCCTTGATCGCTGCCTTGCCCTTGGGCGCGGCGGTGACGGTCAGGCCGTCGTAGCGGACCGCGTCGGCGGACACGTGCAGGGCCTTGGGGTGACCGGCCAGGACCTGCTCGGCCTGCTGCTGGAGACCGGTCACCCGGGTGCCGGCCGGATCGGCGGCGGAGGCCGCGACCGAGGTGCCGGCGATCAGTGCGGCGGCTGCGGCGAGCAGCGCTGCGGGCTTCTTCACGTTCACAGGTTCCCCCATGTGACGAAGGTGGTCGTTCCGCCGGAGCGGAGTGGTTCCACCGTGGCAGGGGCCGCGTCCCGCGGGTACCTCGGAAGTCTCAGGGTCACTTGCGGCCCGGGGGCGTGTACTCCTTGAGGTAGTGAGCGACGCGGGCGCAGTAGTCGCGGTACTTCGGGGGAACTCCGCCCGCGCCGTTCACCTTCCGGAACGAGGTCCGGTAGGCGGCGGCGATCAGCACCCGCTTGTCGCCGGGCAGGCCCGGTTTCAGGTTCGGGGCGATGAAGCACAGGTAGCGGCCCATGGCGGGGATGGACACGGCGGCCGGGAACGGGGGCCGGGGGATCGTGGCCGCGGGCTGTCCGTCGGGCCGGATCCACCAGCGCAGCACGCGCGGGGTCCAGCGGGCGATGCCGTACTCGTCCTTGGCCGGATCGGACAGGTTGGGGTCGAAGTCGCTCTCCGCCTTCAGCATGGCCGCGACCAGGGCGGGCGTGACGTCCGGGTTCGGGCAGGCGTGCGCGGCGTCGACGATCAGCGGCCGGTAGGAGGGCGGGACGCCCTGGTCGGTACGGAGTTCGGGGGCGCCGTAGGTGGCGGGGGCGACCGCGGCCGGCAGGGCCGCGGTGTCCTGGGGCCGGGTCGCGGTGGCCGCGGGGGAGGGCGGCGGGTCGTTCGCCAGGGCGCCGATGCCGTAGCCGAGCGCGGCGACGGCGGCGGTGACGAGCACGCCGCCCGTGAACAGCCGGGCACGGCCGCCCTGCGGAACGCCCCGTACGCCCCAGGGGCCCCGTCGTACGCCAGGCGTGCCTCGGACGCGCAGCCGCAGGACGCCGGGCGGGCGGGCGGTGCCCGCCGCGGCTTCCACGCGCCGCAGCAGGGCCTCGGTGCCGATCCGGTCGGCGTGCGTACGGGTCAGGCAGTCGCGCAGGATCTCCCGCCAGGCGCAGGGGAGTTCGGCGCACAGGGTCAGCCCGTCCGTGCCGCGGGCGTAGGCGACGGCGGCGTCCCGGCGGGCCGTCGGGGTGCCGCCGGGCAGCGGGAAGCTGCCGGTGAGGGTCAGATGGGCGAGGACACCGAAGGCCCAGATGTCGGCGGACGGGCGGACCTGGCGCCCGCGTTCGCCGATCTCGGACCAGAGCAGTTCGGGCGGGGTGTAGTCGGGGGTGGAGAAGGCGGGGGAGTAGGCGTGGGTGCCTTCGAGTTCGGCGGCCATGTTGAAGTCGGCCAGGCGTGCCGAACCGTCCCGCATCAGCAGCACGTTGGCCGGTTTCAGGTCACCGTGGACCCAGCCGGCCCGGTGCAGCTGGGCCAGGCCCTCGCAGATCTCGGCGAGCAGCGCGGGTCCCGCGGCGGGCCGGGGCCCGGCGGCGAGCAGGGCGGCCAGGGAGCCCTCCGCCTTCTCCAGGACGAGGACGGTGGCCCCGTCGAGGCCGGGGCAATCCGGGTCGTCGACGGTGAGGGTCTCGTACATCCGGATCAGCCGGGGGCGGCGGAGCCGGCGGTGCAGCGTCACCTCGCGTTCGACGAGTTCCCGCAGATGGGCGAGGCGGCGCGGGGTGCCGGTGCCGGTCGGCAGGAACTTCAGCGCGGCCGTCCGCGGCAGGTCGGGCGGGGCGCTGCCCGCGCCGGGCCCACCGCCGGCCCCGACGCCGTCACCCACTCGGGCGCTGCTTCCGGCCCCGGTGCCGTCACCCGCTCGGGCGCTGCTTCCCGCTCCCGTGCCCTCACCCGCTCGGGCGCCGCTACCCGCTCCGGTGCCGCCTCCCGCCCCGGTGCGCCGGGCCTCGTACACGCTGCCGAAGGCGCCCGTGGCGATGGGCCGCCGTACCTCCCAGACGCCGACCCGGTAGCCGCGGGGCACCGGCACGGCGTACGGCTCGCTCACCGCTCCACCGGGCCGGGCGCGGCCGGCAGCCCGCCGCGCACCGTCCGCGGCGGCGGTGCGGCCAGCACCACCAGGTCGTCCTCGCGCACCAGGTCGAAGCGGAGCGCGAGCGAGACCAGGGACTCCTTCTTGCCGTTGAGCCGCGGGCCGGTCTCGGCGGTGTCGGGGCCGGGTTTGAGACGGAGCTTCACGGCCAGGTAGTCGATGTTCCACTGCACCGACGTACGGGACGCGGCGGGCCAGGCGGGCCGCAGCCGCTCCACGACCTGGTCGACGGTGGGCAGCGGCGCGTGCGGGTCGCCCCGCAGCCGGGGCTCGCACAGGGCGGCGAGCACGGCGAAGTAGCGCTTGGCGCGGTCGACGGAGAACGCGGGCGCGGTGGGTTCGCCGTCCGGGCCGCCCGAACCGGCCAGGTAGTCGTGCCGGGGTGCCCACACCTCGATGGGCAGCAGGTCACCGGCGGCGGGCAGCACGATCCGGGAGAACTCGAAGGGGACGGGGGCGTCGAGGCGTCCCGGCCCGACCTTGATGTGCTCGCCCGCCCCCTCCGGGTTCTCCACGACGTAGGTCTGGTGGGCGGAGAGGTTGCTCAGTATCCAGAAGGCCCCGTGCGCGGTGATCTGCCCGGCCCGGCGGGAGACCCCGTCGTGCCCGATCACCAGGTCGTTGTCCGGGGCGGAGCGCCCGAAGGCGAGGCGGTCGCCGGGCGCGAGCCGGAACTGGCTGCCGGTTCGCTCGTCCTCCGTGGTCGGCGGAGGTACCACGATGATGCTGTACAAGGTGCGTCTCCCCGTGCCTGACGGCTACGGACCCCAGACTAGGGCGACGCACCAGGGCCGTGTCCCCCCTTGCGCGGGGTGAGACACGGCCCTGGGAGTGAATGGCGCGAAGTGGCCTGTGCCGGCCTGTGCGATGGTCGGACGGTCGGCCCGGACCTCAGTAACGCGGCCGGTTGAACCAGGCCTTGCCCTTGGAACCGCCGACGAAGCAGGCGATCAGGATGGCGAGGACCAGGTGGACGAGGCCCACGATGGTGAACGGCCACAGGCCGAGCACCGCGGTGATGATGCCGAAGACCAGGATGGTGATCCGGGCGCCGTTGCCGCCCGAGGTGAACTTGGTGGCCAGCACGGCCGCGAACACACCCCACGCGATCGCGAAGACCACCAGCGCCCACAGCCTGCCCGTCGAGTAGTCGGCGAGCTGCTGGAAGGCGGAGTTGTCCTTGAGACTGTCGTCCTTCTGGGCGGCGTTGATGGTGGCCGCCGCGACGGCGAAGATGCCCGCGCCGATCACCTGGAGGCCGACGATCACCCACAGCATCACGCGGGCCGCGCTCACGTTGCCCGGCATGGTCTGCGGCACGCCGCCGCCGTAGGGCTGCTGGACGGGCGGGGCCTGCGGGTAGCCGTAACCGGGCGCCTGGCCCTGCGGCGGCTGGCCGTAACCGGGCTGCTGCTGCGGGGCGCCGTAGGGGTTGTTCGGGTCGCCGTAACTCATGGCGGTGGTTTCCTCCGTGGATCAAGTGCGGGGACGACGCGCGGCACCGTACGGAGGAGAGTTCTACAGAAAGCGGTCCATCCCCCCGATGAGCTGCCCGCGGCACTGTGCTGCTCATCGTTCTTGACCGAATGCTTACTTGTCCAGTCGTATCAGTCATGTGTTGTGCGAGTGCAACATCGCGATCATGGATGCGCACGACAGGAAGCGGCCGGACCGCCCTGATTGGAACAGGGGGCCGGTCATCCGCGAGGATGGGACCATGACCGCCCAGATTCTCGATGGCAAGGCCACCGCAGCCGCGATCAAGTCCGATCTGACCGCCCGCGTGGCGGCGCTGAAGGAGAAGGGCGTCACGCCCGGCCTCGGCACGATCCTGGTCGGCGACGACCCCGGCAGCCGCAAGTACGTCGCCGGGAAGCACCGCGACTGCGCCCAGGTGGGCATCGCCTCCATCCAGCGCGAGCTGCCGGCCACCGCCTCCCAGGAGGAGATCGAGGCGGCCGTCCGAGAGCTGAACGAGGACCCCTCCTGCACCGGCTACATCGTCCAACTGCCCCTGCCCAAGGGCATCGACGAGAACCGCATCCTGGAGCTGATGGACCCGGACAAGGACGCCGACGGCCTGCACCCGATGAACCTCGGCCGCCTCGTCCTGAACGAGCCGGCCCCGCTGCCCTGCACCCCCAACGGCGTGCTGACCCTGCTGCGCCGCTACGGCGTGGAGATCAAGGGCGCCGAGGTCGTGGTCGTCGGCCGCGGTGTGACCATCGGCCGCCCGATGCCGCTGCTGCTCACCCGCCGCAGCGAGAACGCCACGGTCACCCAGTGCCACACCGGCACCCGTGACCTGTCCGCCCACCTGAAGCGGGCCGACATCATCGTCGCCGCGGCCGGTTCCCCGCACCTGATCCGCGCCGAGGACGTCAAGCCGGGCGCGGCCGTCCTCGACGTCGGTGTCTCCCGCAACGACGAGGGCAAGATCGTCGGGGACGTCCACCCGGACGTCGCCGGGGTGGCCGGCTGGCTCTCCCCGAACCCGGGTGGGGTCGGCCCGATGACCCGGGCCCAGTTGCTGGTCAACGTGGTCGAGGCGGCGGAGCGCAGTGTCGGCTGAGGCGGGCGGCGCCGTGCGGGAGACGGCTGGGGAGGGAGCCGGGCGCAAGGCCCGGCGTGAGACGCCGGAGGGCTCCGGGCCGGGGTCCAGGGCTGGTTCCGGCTCCGGTTCCGGGGCCGAGTCGGGGGCCGGGGCCGGGCACAAGCGCCGCGCGCGCCGGGGCACGCGCCGCTTCCCCCTGTTCACGAAGGACACCGCACGCCCCGAGGGCGGCGGGCGGGCCGCTCCCGGTGACGCCCCGGCGCCCGCCCGGCAGTGGCCGCTGCTCACCGTGCTGATCGTCGTCGGGCTCGGTCTGCTCGTGACCGCCCTCGACGCGTTCCGGGTGGGGCTGCTGCTGATCGGCGCCGGCCTGCTGGGCGGGTCCGCGATGCGCTGGCTGCTGCCCCGCGTGGGCATGCTCGCGGTCCGCTCCCGCTTCACGGACATCGTCACCTACGGGATCCTCGGCATCGTCATCGTGCTGCTGGCACTGATGGCGCAGCCCCAGCCGTGGCTGGAGATCCCGTTCCTGGACGACGTACTGCACTACACGGTGCGCAACCGCTGACGCGATTCCTACATCATCCTCAGTAGATTGACGGCGGCCCATCCTCTCCCCCGAGTCAGGACGGGCCGCCGCCGGGACCAACCCTGCGGCACGGGGAACGGCGGTTCAACGCCTGTCCGTGCGCTGTGGCACGGAAGTGACCGTTCCGCCACGGTGTCCGCGCTTCGCCACAACCATGTCCGTGACCAGCGCGGGAACCGTTCGCCGCGCCTTCGTCGTCACTCGCGGCGAGGAGCGGTGCGCGGAGCAGCGCGAGGGGCGGCGTGGGACGCCGGGAGGTGAGCGATGGGCGCCTGGCAGCCGTTGCCGGACGATCTGCCGCCGGAGGTACGGCACTTCGTGGAGCAACTGCGACTCCTGAAGGACGGGACCGGCCTCAGCCTGGTCGCCCTCGGTGCGCGCACCGCGTACAGCAAGTCGTCCTGGCAGCGCTACCTCAACGCCACCCAGCCCCCGCCCCGGCAGGCGGTCGCCGCCCTGTGCCGGGTCGCGGGCCTGGTCGGCGCGGACGCCGAACGCCACACCGTGCGCTGGGAGATGGCCGTCAAGGTCTGGCCCAGGACGGCACCGGCACCCGTGCCGGTGCCGGGACCGGGGCGGGCACCGGGATACGGGGCGGAGAGCTCCGGCGGCGAGGCGGTGGCGGCCTACGAGGAGGTCCCCACTGTCCCCTGGTGGGACCGGCCCGAGGAACGGGGTGGAGCGCCGCGGGGCGGGCCCGGCGGACGTCTACTCCTGTACGCCGTCGCCCTGCTCGCCGCGCTGCTGGTGACCGCGGTCGTGAGCGCCGTCGCGCTGGGGTGACGCGACACCGGCGGGGCGCTCCGCCGTGGTGTGTCGATGTGTGGACAAAATAGGAAGCCGGGGCCGGGTCGTCCGGCGGCGCGGCTAGCGTGGACCATCAGCACGACGGCGCGTGCCCCCGCCCGAACGGGCACCACGCGCGGGGAAGTACCGGTACGTACCGGGGGGAAAGAGGGGGAAGCAGCAATGCCTCGTTGGAAGGCCTTGCCCGAGGAACTGGACCCGCAGGTCAAGGAGTTCGCGAGCCAGTTGCGGCGGCTGGTGGACCGGGGCGGCCTGAGCGTCGCCTCGCTCGCCGACCGCACCGGCTACAGCAAGACGTCCTGGGAGCGCTACCTCAACGGCCGGCTGCTGGCGCCCAAGGGGGCCGTGGTCGCCCTCGCCGAGGTCACGGAGACCAATCCGGTCCACCTGACCACGATGTGGGAACTGGCGGAACGGGCGTGGAGCCGCGCCGAGTTGCGCCACGACCGGACGATGGAGGCCATCCGCATCGCCCAGGCCCGCGCCGCACTGGGGGAGTTCGGCGCGTCGGCACCGGGGGCGGCGGCGCCGGGGGCAGAGGCCGGCGGTACGAAGGCGATCGGAGCCGAGGCGAACGGAGCCGATGTAAACGGGTCCCAGGTAAACGGGTCCTACGTGAACGGGTCCTACGTGAACGGGTCCCACGTGAACGGGTCCCGGGTCAACGGGTCCAAGGCGGGCGGAACCGAGGTTAACGACGCCTCGCCGGACGGGGGCAGGCCCGCCGGCGGTACGGCGACCCACGGCAGGGCGAACGGCAGTAAGGCGAAGGGCGGCAGGCCGGACGGCGGGCGGCCGGAAGGAAGCGGGGCGGACGGTGGCAGGCCGAGCGGCATCAAGGCGGAGGGCGGCAGGCCGGACGGTGGCAGGCCGGGTGGCGGCAGGGCGAAAGGCGATACGGCGCCCGGCAACACGGTGAACGGCAGCCCGCCCGGCGCGGGCAGGGCGGCCGAGCGGGCGAAGGGCCCCCGGTGGGCCGGTGCCCTGGCGTACGGAGCGCACGCCACGGGCATCGCGGGCCCGGCGGGCGTGTCCCCGACGGTGCCGCCGCAGCCGACGGCGCCCGACGCGGACGCGCGCGAGCGGGCGGGGCGCGGGCCGAGCCCGGACCCGGGTTCGGGCCCCGTTGCCGACTCCGTGGCCGTTGCCGACTCCGTCGCCGGTGCCGACTCCGTCGCCGGTGCCGATGCCTGCGCCGGCCCGGCCGTCCCTCCGTCCCCGAAGGCCAACTCGTGGGGCCTGGCCGGGTACCGGGGGCCGTCCCCGGCGGGCGGCAAGCGCGTGCCCGAGGGCGCGCGGGCGCCCGGCGCCGAAGCACCGCAGCCCCAGCCCCAGCTCCAGCCCCCGGCCGCCCCCGCGCTCCCCGGTCCCACCCCTCCCGTCGCCGCCACGCCCGCCACCGCCCTCACCCCCGGCGCCGACGCGGGCACCGGCACCCCCGCCCCCGCGCCTGCCCCCGCCGCCCCTCCCCCCGGCCCGAGCGCCGCCCCTCACCCCGGCCCGAGCGCCGCTCCCGACCCCAGCCCGAGCCCCGGCCCCACCCCACCCGGCTCCGGCGGAACATTCCGGCGGCAGCTGGCGATGTTCCTCGCCGGCATGGTCGCGACCCTGGCGGTGATCGGGGTCGTCTTCTACTTCACGGGCGGCACCCTGGGGACGAAGGCGCAGGGCGCGACCAGGTCCCCCTCGCCCTCCGCCAGCAAGGCGCCCAGCCTGCCGCCCGGCGTGAAGTGCGCCGGGACCGGCTGCACCGGCAAGGACGCCGAGGCCATGGGGTGCAGTGGCGAACTGGTGAGCACGGACCGGAGCGTCACCGTCGGCACGACCGTCGTCGAGGTCCGCTACAGCAGGGCCTGCGGTGCCGCGTGGGGGCGTATCACGCAGGCGGCGCAGGGCGACCGGGTGAAGGTCACGGTCGGCGCGCGGACGGAGACCGACACGGTCACGACCGCTGGGGACACCATCGGGTACACGCCGATGGTGGCCGTGCGCGACGCGGCGCAGGCGACGGCGTGCGTGACGCTGGCGTCGGGGCGGCAGGGGTGCACGAAGTAGTGCCATGAGGGGGCGCCGGGGACAGGGCGCGGAGATGAGGTGAAGAACTGTGCCGCGGTGTGCATGGGGCACGCCGTTTGGGGCACGTGGACCTCACCCCCACGGGAGTCCGGTGCTCCGGTACCCCCATCCGGCGGCCGCCTTCGTCTCTCCTCTCCCGGACGGGCGGCCGCCTCCCGTGTCCCCACCTGCCCGCCACCTGCCCGTTCCGGTTCACTCTGTGGGACGGGCCACAGGGGCCCGGCCGTGCGGGGTGCCCGATGCGCGATAGCCTGACCGCTGGATCTCTCTTGACGCCAAGAGATCGATCATCCGTACGCGTGATCGATCATCGCGGTGGGCGTACGGCCGCCAACCGTACGCGGGGATCCTGCACCCCGGGGCAGGGACGCCCCGACCGCCAGCTGTCATACGGAGAACGCCATGACCCGCACTCCCGTGAACGTCACCGTCACCGGCGCGGCCGGCCAGATCGGTTACGCCCTGCTCTTCCGCATCGCCTCCGGCCAGCTGCTCGGCGCGGACGTGCCGGTCAAGCTCCGCCTCCTGGAGATCACGCCGGCCCTGAAGGCCGCCGAGGGCACGGCCATGGAGCTGGACGACTGCGCGTTCCCGCTGCTCCAGGGCATCGACATCAGCGACGACCCGAACGTCGCCTTCGACGGCACCAACGTCGCCCTCCTGGTCGGCGCCCGCCCGCGCACCAAGGGCATGGAGCGCGGTGACCTCCTGGAGGCCAACGGCGGCATCTTCAAGCCGCAGGGCAAGGCCATCAACGACCACGCCGCGGACGACGTCAAGGTCCTGGTCGTCGGCAACCCGGCCAACACCAACGCGCTGATCGCCCAGGCCGCCGCCCCGGACGTACCGGCCGAGCGCTTCACCGCCATGACCCGCCTGGACCACAACCGCGCGCTGACCCAGCTCGCGAAGAAGACGGGCTCCACGGTCGCCGACATCAAGCGCCTGACCATCTGGGGCAACCACTCCGCCACCCAGTACCCGGACATCTTCCACGCCACGGTCGCCGGCAAGAACGCCGCCGAAGTCGTCAACGACGAGAAGTGGCTGGCCGAGGACTTCATCCCGACCGTCGCCAAGCGCGGCGCCGCCATCATCGAGGCCCGCGGCGCCTCGTCGGCCGCCTCCGCCGCCAACGCCGCCATCGACCACGTCCACACGTGGGTCAACGGCACCGCCGAGGGCGACTGGGTCTCCATGGGCATCCCGTCGGACGGCTCCTACGGCGTCCCGGAGGGCCTGATCTCCTCCTTCCCGGTCACCACCAAGGACGGCGAGTACGAGATCGTCCAGGGCCTGGAGATCAACGACTTCTCCCGCGCCCGCATCGACGCCTCCGTCAAGGAGCTGTCGGAGGAGCGCGAGGCGGTCCGCGGCCTCGGCCTCATCTGACAAGCCCCGCGACGCCCGGCATCCCGCGCAGGGATGCCGGGCGTCCGTCATGTGTGCGGACGCACGGGTGCGCGGCGGGTGCGCGAGGCGCGGGTGCGCGGCGGGTTCGCGGACGCGCGGGTGCACGGCGGGTGCGCGAGGCGCGGGTGCGCGGCGGGTTCGCGGAGGCGTGAGCGCGCGGGCGAGGTGCCCGCAGGCCCGCGTGCCCGCATTCGGCTTTCCCCTGTGGCACGGGTCACTCTATGCTGATGGCTCGTCAACTCATTGCAGAGCAGTGACTTTCCACGCCTCGGGGGACTCGCGTGAGCACCGCTTATGTGCCGCAGCAACCGCAACCGCAACCGACGCCTGCGCCGCCGACCGCGCCACCGGCCACTTCGCCGCACGCCAGTGAGGCCACCCGGCTGCTGTGCGCGGGCACGTACCTGGATGCCGGGTACCGGCACCGGGTGATCGACGAACTGCACCTCAACGGGCAGCGGTTCGTGGCGCCCTCACTCGGTCTCGACGCGGCCCGCGTCCTCGCGCACGCGCTGCGCGCCCGCCGCCAGGAGATCCAGTGGGCCGGGGCGGTTCTCGGCCTGTGGCTGGTGGGAGCGGCGCTGACCCAGGGCCTGCTCGCCGTCTTCCTGGCCCCCAGCCTGTATCTCGCGATCGGCCGCTGGATCAGGGGCCGAGCCTCGCAGGCGCCCCTGTACCGGGTGGTGCCCGCCTTCTTCCTGCGCTGGTGGGGCCGCATCACCTTCACACTGCTGCTGTTGTTCACCGTGCTGGCCGCGTTCGGCGCCGGGAACGACGACAGCTCGTACCACTCCTACGGCTCCTACGGTTCCTACGACTGGTCCGGCTCCTCCGGTTCCTACGGCCCCTACGGCCGGCCCGGCGGGCTCGGCTGGAGCGACCTCCTCGTGCTCGGCTCCACGGGGCTCGCACACGTGTTCAAGCCCTGGCAGGCCTGGGCCACCCTGGTGCTCCTGGCGCTCATCGCGCTGTGCCTGGCCGGGCAGCGCGGCCAGTTCGCACGGGTCCTGGCCGCCGAACTGTCACCGCAGCGCTTCCCGGACGCCGCGAACGACCCCGCCGAGCGGGGCGAGAGCCACCGCTTCCAGTGGCTCAAGCAGCGCATCAGGACCGAGCAGCACGCGCCGCTGATCATGTACCACGAGGCGCGCCCGTTCTGCGGTGCCGGTGAGGCGTACCCGGACTGGGTGCTGGCCGTCGAGCTGAAGCCCGACGCGCTCAAGAAGCAGCAGCCGATCAGCAACCGGCTGGTGCTGGAGAAGATCCGGCCGCTGGTGGAGCGGCTGCGGCTGCCCGCCGCGTACGCGGGCGCCGGGGTGCGCGACCGGCTGCGTTGGCTGGAGATCGACGAGTGCGTGTTCCTGCCCGCCGAGGGGCTGCTGCGCCGCGAGGACGCCCCGTACGACCCGCAGGCCTTCGACGAGCACCGGGCGCACGCCGTCGAGGAGGGCGCCGAGAAGCGCCGTCACTTCCTGCGCATCCGCGTCGGCGGCTGGGAGGAGGAGCTGGTCGTCACCGTCTTCGTGCGCATCCACACCCAGGGCGGCATGCTCATGCTGGAGATGGCCCCGCACGTGCTGCTGCCGGTGCGCCCGGACTTCAAGGAAGCCGACCGTGCGGCCCACCGGTTCCGGAACAACAACGTCCTGGGCAAGGCGGTGTGGGCGGTGACCCGGGTGCCGGGCTCGCTGGCCGGCTCCCTGGTCGTCCTCGGCAGGTCCGTGGTCTACGGCTGGCGGCTGCTGACCGGCGGGTACGCGGGCGCGCTGCCGGACGGGCCCGCGCTGTCCGTGCGGGAGCTGGGTTCGGCCGAGGCCGGTTCGCAGTTCCAGGAGATGGACGTCTCCCGTTACCTCACCAGCATCCAGGACCGGGTGGCGAACGGCGTGCGGGCCGCGCTCGCCGAAGCCGGTTACCAGACCGGCGAGTTCGTCCAGCAGATCAACAACATCAGCAACGGGGGCGTGCACATCGGCCGCGTCGAGGGCAGCACCTTCGCCGTCGGAGAGAACTCCTCCGCCTCCTCCAGCACCGGCGGTCCCGAACCGCAGAAGGGAACCGGCAACGATGACCACAGCGGATGAGCCCGGCGTCAGCATCGGTGACGTCTCGCAGAGCACCTTCGCCATCGGCAGCCACGCGCACGCCGAGAGCCACCACCACGCGGCCCCGGCCGACCCGGCCGCCCAGGAACTGCTGACCGCGGTCCGGGAACTCCGCGCCGACCTGCGCCGCGTCCGGGACACCGACCAGACGCGGAGCCTGGACGCGAGCCTGGCCGACACCGAGGACGAGATCACCCGCACCGGCACCGCCGGGGAGAGCAGGCGGCAGCGGCTGCGCGAACTGCTCACCGACGCCCAGTCGGTGCTGACCCTGTTCGCGTCGGCCGGGACGGTGGCCGGCCTGATCGGCATGTGAGAGGAGCACACCGTGACGAACGGGGGCGGGCGGCAGTGGAACGAGGAGACCCAGCGCTGGGAGGACACCGGAGGAAACCTGCCCCGAACGACCACGCCCCCGCCCGCCCGGCCGGGCCGAGCGCCGCAGGCGCCCCCGCCCGGCCCGGTCCGGCACCCCGACGCACCCGCCGACTGGTGGACCGGGACCGGCCCGTCGGCCACGGCGGTTCCGCCGCCCGCGCCGGAGGCCCCGCCCGCGCCGGGCACCTCGCCGACGGCAGGCACTTCGCCGACGACTGGCGCCCCGCCCGCGCCGGAGGCCCCGCCCGCGCCGGGCACCTCGCCGACGGCAGGCACCTTGCCGACGACTGGCGCCCCGCCCGCGCCGGAGGCCCCGCCCGCGACAGGCATCTCGCCGGCGGCAGGCACTTCGCCCACCACAGGCGCCTCGGCCGCACCAGGCCCGGCGTCCGCACCAGGCCCGGCGTCCGCACCAGGCCCGGCGTCCGCACCAGGCCTGGCATTCACGCCGGGCGACTCAGCCGTGGCGGGGCCGCCCACGGTGACGGTTCCGCCGGTCGCGCCGGGTCCGCCCCGCGCGTTCGGCGGGTACAGCCGCCGTACGGTACTGACGGTGGTGGCCGCCGCGGCCGGGGTCGGTGTCGTCGCCAGCCTGGTGGCGGTGCTGGGCTTCGGCGGCGGGAGCGGCGACAAGGGCGCGGCGGCCGTGAGCCCGTCCGCCGCCCCGGCCCTGCGCTCCGAGCAGCCGCCCTCCCCGGACGTGTCCGACGAGGCCGTCACCGGCAGCCCGTCCCCGGCCGCGACGCTGCCGCCCGACGGCTACGCCCTCCACGACGACCCCGAGGGCTTCCGGATAGCCGTGCCCGAGGGCTGGGGGCGCCGCACGGTCAGTTCCCAGTTCGGCATGGACGTCGTCAACTACCGCAGCGGCTCCGGCGACCGGCGGATCCAGGTGTACCAGGTGGCGGAGGCCTCGCCCGACGAGTCCTTCCGGCAGTACCTCTCCGACAAGGTCCCCAAGCCCCGCGGGTTCCACAAGCTCGCCCTGCACCACGTGGACACCGACGGGGTCAGCGGCTCCCGCATGGAGTACGTCGCCGACTCCCTCAAGGGTGAGCCGGACATCGGCACCTGGCACGTCTTCGACGAACGCTTCCGGTCCGCCGACGGCAAGATCTACGCGATCGCCTCCTACGGCCCCGCCGCCGACGGCACGGACGACGAGCTGCGGGTCCTCACGACGGCACTGGGCTGGTTCTGCCCGCCCGGCTCCGTCTGCCCGGCGCCTGCCTCCACGTCCACGTCCTCGTCCTCGTCCACGTCCGCGTCCCCGACCACGTCCACCTTCACGAGCTGATCGAAGGCCCGCCGTCCGCGCCGCCCCGCGGCGTTCCCCGCACGTCCCACCCCTCACAAGCGGCCCATCGATCGCGCATGCAATCCGAGGGGAGGGGCAGGCCGGTCCCTGTGGGTGACACCCGGTGAGGCTGCCGCCGTACCGGGAGGGCTGCGACGCGGACGCGGCGAAGGCCGCCTGCGCCTACCCGCGCACCCCGCTGCAGAAGTACCTCAACGCCAGATTCGCGAAGTCGGGCGGCAGGGCGGCGGCGTTCCTGAAGAAGTTCAAGTGGACGACACAGGACCAGAACGAGGTCTCCCTGATGATCGCCGACCAGAAGACGGCCCCGGGCCAGGCGGCGAAGAAGTGGGTGGACAGCCACCCCTCGGTGTGGCGGAAGTGGCTGTCCTGAGCCGCGTCAGCCGAGCCCGGCCGGACCGGCCGTCCCGGTCAGCCCCTGCGCGATCCCCCGCAGCGCCTGCGCGGCCCGCCGCTGCAACCCCGGCCCGAAGGTGATCCGGGTGGCCCCGAGCCCGCCCAGCTCCGCGGGCGAGGGACCACCGTCGTCCAGCCGGGCCAGCACGTTCAGCGGGCCCTGGATCTGGGCCCGCAGCAGGGGCAGCACCTGAACCGGGGCGAGGATCGGATACACGCAGTCCGCGCCCGCCGCCACGTAGAGCGCCGCCCGGCGGACGGCCTGTTCGGGATCGCCGTCGCCGTGCGCGAACGTGTCGACGCGGGCGTTGAGGAACAACCGGTCACCGGCGGCCGCACGGACCTCGGCGAGGAACTCCGCCTGCTCGTGCGGGTCTTTGAGGACACCCCCGTCGGAGTCCTCGAGGTTGCAGCCCACGGCGCCGGCCTCCAGCAGCCGCTCCACCAGCTCCTTCGCCGGGAGCCCGTACCCTGCCTCGACGTCGGCCGACACCGGCACGTCCACCGCCCGCGCGATGCGCGCCACGGCGGCGAACATCTCCTCCACCGGCGTGGACCCGTCCTCGTACCCGAGGGAGGCGGCGACGCCCGCACTGGGCGTGGCGAGCGCGGGGAACCCGGCCTGCGCGAACACCCGGGCGCTGGCCGCGTCCCAGGGGCCCGGAAGGACCAGCGGATCACCGGGCGGGCGCCGGTGGTGCAGGGCGCGGAAGACGGCGGAACCGCTCATGTCTGGAGGCCTCCCGGCGGTACGCGGCGGGTGACCATCAGGCGGTTCCAGCCGTTGATGACGGTGATCAGGGCGATGAGATGGGCGAGTTCGGCCTCCTGGAAGTGCGCGGCGGCCTTCTCGTACACCGCGTCCGGCACGAACCCGTCGGTGAGGACGGTCACCGCCTCGGTCAGCGCCAGCGCGGCACGCTCCCGCGCGGTGTAGAGGTCCTCGGTCTCCTCCCAGGCGTCGAGGAGCTGGAGACGGTCCTCCGACTCGCCGTCCTTCCGGGCGGCCCGGAGGTGCATGTCCAGGCAGAAGGCGCAGTGGTTGATCTGCGAGGCCCGGATCATGACCAGTTCGGCGAGGACCGGGTCGCCCAGCCCCTTCTTCGCCGCCGCGCTCAGCGCGGACATCGCCTGGAACACCTGCGGGTCCAGGAAGCGGGAACGGTTCACTTGTGCTGCCCCGGCTGGTAGTGGCCCGGCGCCATGCGGGTGCTCACGCCGAACCGGTTCCAGGCGTTGATCACCGCGATCGCGGCGATCAGCTGGGCCAGTTCGGCCTCCTCGAAGTGCGCGGCGGCCTTCTCGTACACCGCGTCCGGCACGAAGCCGTCGGTCAGGACGGTGACCGCCTCCGTCAGCTCGATGGCGGCCAGCTCCTTGCCGGTGTAGTAGTGCCGCGACTCCGCCCACGCGCTGAGCTGCACGATCCGCTCGACGCTCTCGCCCGCCGCGAGCGCGTCCTTGGTGTGCATGTCCAGGCAGAAGCCGCAGTGGTTGATCTGCGAGGCCCGGATCTTCACCAGCTCCAGCAGCCGGGGCTCAAGACCCTGCTTGGCGGCGGTGTCCAGGCGGATCATGGCCTTGTAGACCTCGGGGGCGTGCCGGGCCCAGGGCATCCGGGGCGCCTGTTCGGCGGCGTACTCGACGGTTTCCTCAGCAGTGCTCATGCCCTCGACCCTAGGCGGGAAGCGTCCCAGGAGTATGGTCCATTTCCATGGCGAGAACGTGGGCCACTCTGGGCATCGACCTCCACCTGGAACCGGCCGGGGGCGGTGTGCGCCGCGGGCTGACCGACGCCCTGCGCGAAGCCGTCCGCACCGGCCGCCTCGCCCCCGGCACCCGGCTGCCCTCCTCCCGCAGCCTCGCCGCCGACCTGGGCCTCGCCCGCAACACGGTCGCCGACGCCTACGCCGACCTCGTCGCCGAGGGCTGGCTCACCGCCCGCCAGGGCTCGGGCACGCACGTCGCCGACCGGGCACCGGCCGCCCCGCCCACCGGGACCCCCGGCCCGCGCCGCGCACCCCACCGCCCCCTGCACGACCTGCGCCCCGGCAGCCCGGACCTGGCCTCCTTCCCCCGCGCCGAGTGGCTCAAGGCCGCGCGGCGCGCGCTGACCGCAGCCCCCCACCACGCCCTCGGCTACGGCGACCCGCGCGGCCGTCCGGAACTGCGCACCGCCCTCGCCGGCTACCTCGCCCGGGTGCGCGGGGTGCGGACCGCACCGGAGAACATCCTGGTGTGCGCGGGGTTCGCACACGGTCTGCGGATCCTCGGCGAGGTGCTGCGGGAACGCGGGACGACCACGGTCGCCGTCGAGTCCTACGGCCTCGACCTGCACTGGGACCTCCTGACCCGGGCCGGGCTGCGCACCCGCCCGCTGCCCTTCGACGAACGGGGCACCGTCACCGGCGTGGACGCGGACACCGGGGCGGTCCTGCTCACGCCCTCGCACCAGTTCCCGATGGGCGTCGCCCTGCCGCCGGAGAGGCGCGCGGCCGTCACCGACTGGGCGCGGCGCACCGGCGGGCTGATCCTGGAGGACGACTACGACGGCGAGTTCCGCTACGACCGCCAGCCCGTCGGCGCGCTCCAAGGGCTCCTGCCCGGCCACGTCGTCTACCTCGGCACCGCCAGCAAGTCCCTGGCCCCCGGCCTGCGCCTGGCCTGGATGGTGCTGCCGCCGCCCCTGGCGGAGGCGGTGGCCGCCGCCAAGGGCCACGCCGAGGTCTGCGGCGTCCTCGACCAGTTGACCCTGGCGGAGTTCATCACCTCCGGCGCCTACGACCGCCATGTGCGCGCCGCCCGCCTGCGCTACCGCCGTCGCCGTGACGCCCTGGTCGAGGCGCTGGCCGACGAGGCCCCCACCGTCCGCCCCACGGGCATCGCCGCCGGCCTGCACGCCGTCCTGCGCCTGCCCACGGGCACCGAACAGGCCGTGGTCCAGGCAGCCGCCTGGCAGGACCTCGCGCTCTACGGCCTCACCCGCTTCCGCCACGAGGCGGCCACCGGGCCCGCGGTGGACGCCCTGGTCGTCGGCTACGCCACCCCACCGGACCACGCCTGGCCGGCGGCCCTGGCCGCACTGTGCCGGGCCCTGCCCTGAACACGGCGCGGACCCGGCTGCCGAGCGAACGGGCCCGGTGCCGCGTGGTGCGCCCGGCTGGAGAGCGTGGCCGGGCCGCCCGCCTCGGGTGCCCGGCGCGCGAGCGGACCCGGGCCGCCCGCGCGCCTGCCGTACGGGCCTGGTCCGGGCGTACTGCGACCCTCGCCCCGCGCGCCTGCCGTACGAGCCTGCGTCGGGCACCCCGTCCCTCGTCCCGCGCGCCGGTCCCGCGACGAGGCTCAGGCCGCCTGCGTCGCGAGGCCGCTCAGGGGTGCCCCCGGGCGCCTGCCGTACGAGCCTGCTTCGGTCGGGCTCAGACCGACCCGGCGGTCTCCTCCTGCGCCGCTTCCTCCACCGGTGCCTCCCCGAACCGGGCCAGCGCGAGCGCCCCGGCGACCGCCACCGCGAAGCCGAGCACCGCCAGCCACGCCAGACCGTCCCGGGTGCGGTCCCCGAGCCACACCACGCCGACCGCCGCCGGGCCGATCGTCTCGCCGATGACCAGGCCGGCGGTGGCCGTCGTCACCGAGCCGCGCTGAAGGGCCGAGGTGAGCAGTAGGAACGCGGCGCCGCCGCCCAGGACGAGGGCGTACGTCGCCGGGTTGGTGAACAGCGTCGACGGGGCGAGCGAGTCGATCAGCCGTACCGTCACCTCGACCACGCCGAAACCGAGGCCCGCGCCCAGGCCGAGCAGCAGCGCCCGGCCCCGTTCGGGCAGGCGTCCGGCCACCGCGCCCAGGGCCAGCACGGCCAGCCCGGCCGCGAGCATCGCCCACTTCAGGGCGGCCGAACCGGCCTGGTGGCCCTCGGCGCCCGACGCCAGCCCGAGCATCCCGAGGCCCGCGCAGACCACGCCCACCGCGGCCCACTCCGTGCCTTTCAGCCGTACCCGCAGCAGCCGGGCCGCCACCACCGCCGTCACCGCCAGGCTGGAGGCCAGCGCGGCGCCCACGGCGTAGATCGGCAGGGACCGCAGGGCCACGATCTGAAGGACGAATCCCAGGCCGTCCAGGCCCAGGCCCAGCAGGTACCGCCACTGCCGCAGCGCCCGCAGCAGCAGCGCCGCGTCCCCGCCCGCACCCGTCCCTCCGCCGCCCGAACCGGCCGCTGCCCGGGCGGCGACCGCCTGGAACACCGTCGCCGTACCGAAACACACCGCCGCGCCGAGCGCGCACACCATTCCAAAGAGCACGAAGTGACTGTAGGCGAGCGGAGGAGGGCGGGGCCGCCCGCACCGGTGTTCTCACCGCTCTCTAGGCTGGCCGACGCGAATGTCAGGAACCGGCCGACGGGACCTGGCCGCCGGGTGACCGCACCACGGACAATCGCACGGCAGCGGCAGCGGGAACGACAACGGGGAGACAGGGACATGGCGGACACACGTCGGCGACTTCGTTCGGGCACGGTCGTACTCGGTGGCATGGGGCTGCTCGCCGCCGCGCTCACCTCCTGCTCCTCCGACCCGGACAAGCGGTGCGTCGACCGTGACAGTTACTCCCTCTCCAAGGGCTACCGGGTCGTCTCCGACAAGAACTGCAAGTCCACCAAGTCCTCCTACGGCGGCACCTGGTACTACGGCGGCAAGAAGAGCGGCGGCTGGGTCCAGGGCGGCTCGTTCACCAAGCCGCGCAAGGGCTCCGGCGGCTCCGGGTCCGGCGGCAGCCACGGCGGCGTCGACCGCGGCGGCTTCGGCGGCGGCCACGGCAAGTCCGGCGGCTGAGGCCGGACATGGAGCGCCGCACCCTCGAACCCCGGCCCGGCTGGCAGCAGACCGTCGAGGCGCAGGGGCTGATCTACCCGCTCACCCTCCCGCCGGACTTCGAGGCCGCCCGGGCCGCGGGGAGACCCGTCCCCGACGACGCCTGGGTGCCCTACTGGGACGAGAGCGCCTGCTACGTCTTCTCGCTCCCCGAGGTGGAGGCGCTGGAGGACGTCGTCGAGGAACTGCACCGCATGTGCCTGGCCGCGGCCGGACACATCGTCACCACCGGCCGTTTCGCGGACCTCGGCATCACCGACCCGCGGGTCGCCGACGCCGTCGCCGAGGCCTGGCGGCGCCGCGCCGAACTCCCCTCCGTCTACGGCCGCTTCGACCTCCGCTACGACGGCTCGGGACCGGCCAAGCTGCTGGAGTACAACGCGGACACGCCCACCTCCCTGGTCGAGGCCGCCTCGCCCCAGTGGTTCTGGATGGAGGACCGCTTCCCCGGCGCCGACCAGTGGAACTCGCTGCACGACCGCCTCGTCGCCGCCTGGCGGAAACAGGCCCGCCTGCTGCCGCCGGGCAGCCCGCTGCACTTCGCGCACTCCGTCGAGGACGAACTCGGCGAGGACCTGATGACGGTCGCCTACCTGAAGGAGACCGCCGAGCAGGCCGGCCTGGACACCGAGTGGACCTCCGTGGAGGAGATCGGCTGGGACCCGCTGTCCGGCCGTTTCGTGGACAACGGCCTGCGGTTCATCCGCAGCATCTTCAAGCTCTACCCGTGGGAGTGGCTGACCACGGACCGCTTCGCCGGTCACGTCCTGGACACCCTCGACAACGGCGGCGGCACCGGCTCCACCCTGTGGATCGAGCCCGCCTGGAAGATGCTGCTGAGCAACAAGGCGCTGCTGGCGATCCTCTGGGAGCTGTACCCCGGCCACCCCAACCTCCTCCCCGCCTACCTCGACGGCCCCCGCGAACTGGCGGACTCCACCGGCTACGTCGCCAAACCGCTGCTCGGCCGCGAGGGCGCCGGAGTGACCCTGCACGCGCCGGGCGCCGCTCCCGTCCTGCGCGACGAGGCCTGCTGCTACCAGGCCCTCGCCCCGCTGCCCGCCTTCGACGGCAACCACGTCGTCCTCGGCGCCTGGGTCGTCGAGGACGAGTCCGCCGGGCTCGGCATCCGCGAGTCGTCCGGCCTGATCACCGACGAGTACGCCCGCTTCGTCCCGCACGTGATCCTCTGACCGCCTCCGGAGCGCTCACCTGAGGCGTCCCGCTTTGGCCCCGGCGGTCAGGCGAGGTGGCCGAGGCTGCGCAGGTGGGCGTGCAGGGCGGCGGACGCCGCGAGCCGCCGCAGGCTGCGGCGGTGCAGCTCGTCCTCCCGCGCGGCGAGTTCACCACGCACCCGCCCGGGATCGCCGACGGCCCGCAACTCGGCCAGGACCGTCCCGACGGCGGCGAGCGGGTGCCCGCCCCGGCGCAGCAGCGCCACGATGTGCGCCGCCTGCAGCTCGGGCCCGGGGTAGCGGCGGTAGCCCGTGCCCGGCTCCCGGTCCGGCCGCAGCAGCCCCCGCTCCTCCCACAGGCGCAGCACCGGCGGTTTCACCCCCACGGCGCGGGCGGCCTCCCCGATGCGCGGCGGGCGGCGCCCGGCGGACGGGGCGAAGGTGCCGTCCGCCAGGACGGTCGCCAGCGCCTCGCCCACGGCGGCCAGTTCGGCGCGCTCCCGGTCCAGCCGGGCATGGCTCGCGTCGAGGGCGGCGAGTGCCGTCCGCAGGTCCCCCGCGTGGACGGCGCGCATGACCGTCCGCGCGGTCGGCCACCCGTGACCGCCGGCCAGCTCACGGGCCGTGGCCAGGGCGTCGGCGTGCGCGGCGGTGAAGACCCGGTAGCCGGAGGCGGTGCGCCCGACCGGCGGCAGGAGCCCGCTGTCGACGTAGTTGCGGACCTGCTGCACCGACACCCCCGCCGACCGCGCCAGCTCGCCGATCCGCCCCCGGCCCTCCACCCGGCCCTCCACCCGGCCTTCCACCCGGCCTTCCCTCCGGTCCTCCGCCCGGTCCCTGTCTTCCCCTCGGCCTGCCATTCGGTCCCTCCCCCCTGGTTGAGACTTTCCGGACACTCGTCCCGCCCGACCAGCCGGGAAGGCGAGCAAAGTCCCCATGAGCACTTGAATGAAACAATGGAGACCACAGACTCACACAGGCCCGGGCCGCCGCACGCCCGGACCCCGCCCGAGGGGAGGCGACGGACGTGAAGTTCGTCCTGGAGGTCACGGTGGACGCCGCACAGCCGGCCGAGGACAGGGCGCGCGAACTGGGCCGCATCCTGCGGTACTGGGGCGGCAACCTCCACCACTACGCGCTCGTACCCGGTGACGGCTCGGCCGTCCACGACTCCGCCCACCAGGAGGTCGGCCACTGGCGCGTCGTCGGCGCCGCCGACGCCTGACCCCCGCTCGCATGGTGGACGTCGCGGCGTCCTGGGACCGGCCGCCCGGTAGGCTGACCTGCGGGCCGTGACTGGCGCGCAGGACCCTGGCGTGGTGCCGGGGGCCGAAGATGGGACCGACCATCGGGAAGCGGCCCGAGCAGAAAGTGTGCCGTGCGCCTGGGCCGTACCGTGAACGCCGAACGCCACGTCCGGAGGTCCCCCGACATGTCTGCGCCCCTCTCCAACGAGTCCACCGCCTTCCGTGCCGCCCTCGACGTGATCCGCGCCGTCGAGCCCCGCGTCGCCGACGCCATCGGCCAGGAGGTCACCGACCAGCGCGAGATGCTCAAGCTGATCGCCTCCGAGAACTACGCCTCCCCGGCCACCCTCCTGGCCATGGGCAACTGGTTCAGCGACAAGTACGCCGAGGGGACCATCGGCCGCCGCTTCTACGCCGGCTGCCGCAACGTCGACACCGTCGAGTCGCTGGCCGCCGAGCACGCCAGGGAACTCTTCGGCGCCCGCCACGCCTACGTCCAGCCGCACTCCGGCATCGACGCCAACCTCGTCGCCTTCTGGTCCGTCCTCGCCCAGCGCGTCGAACTGCCCGCCCTGGAGAAGGCCGGCGTCCGCCAGGTCAACGACCTCTCCGACGAGGACTGGGCCGAGCTGCGCCGCGCCTTCGGCAACCAGCGCATGCTCGGCATGTCGCTGGACGCCGGCGGCCACCTCACCCACGGCTTCCGCCCGAACATCTCCGGCAAGATGTTCGACCAGCGCTCCTACGGCACCGACCCGGCCACCGGCCTCCTCGACTACGAGGCCCTGCGCGCCACCGCCCGCGAGTTCAAGCCGCTCATCATCGTGGCCGGCTACTCCGCCTATCCCCGTCTCGTGAACTTCCGGATCATGCGGGAGATCGCCGACGAGGTCGGCGCCACGCTCATGGTCGACATGGCCCACTTCGCCGGCCTGGTCGCAGGCAAGGTCCTCACCGGCGACTTCGACCCGGTCCCGCACGCCCAGATCGTCACCACCACCACCCACAAGTCCCTGCGCGGCCCGCGCGGCGGCATGGTCCTGTGCGACGACTCCCTCAAGGACCAGGTCGACCGCGGCTGCCCCATGGTCCTGGGCGGCCCGCTCCCGCACGTCATGGCCGCCAAGGCCGTCGCGCTGGCCGAGGCCCGGCAGCCCTCCTTCCAGGACTACGCCCAGCGCATCGTCGACAACTCCCGCGCCCTGGCCGAGGGCCTGATGCGCCGGGGCGCGACCCTGGTGACCGGCGGCACGGACAACCACCTCAACCTGATCGACGTCGCCTCCTCCTACGGCCTCACCGGCCGGCAGGCCGAGGCCGCGCTGCTCGAATCCGGCATCGTCACCAACCGCAACGCGATCCCCGCCGACCCCAACGGCGCCTGGTACACCTCCGGTGTCCGCATCGGGACGCCGGCCCTGACCACCCGTGGCCTGGGCACCGCCGAGATGGACGAGGTCGCCGGACTGATCGACCGCGTCCTGACGGCCACCGAGCCCGGCACCACCGCCAAGGGCGGCCCCTCCAAGGCCCAGCACGTCCTCGATCCGAAGATCGCGGAGGAGATCGCCCACCGGGCCACGGACCTCGTCGCGGGCTTCCCGCTCTACCCGGAGATCGACCTCGGCTGACCCGGCCCCCACCGGCCGGCCGGCTCCCGTCGGCTGCGGTCAGCTTCCGCCGGCTCCCGTCCCGGCCCCTCCCACGGCGGCCCGGCCCCACGCCGGGCCGCCGCACGCACTGTGTTCCCCGTCTCATCGGCGACGACCGACGCCCGCGGCTCTCTACCCGGTTCCCACCTGTTTCCGGCCCGTTCCGGATCGGGCACCGTTTCCTGAGAGAATGGTGAGCATGGCCAACGACCGCCCGCCCGTCGCCCACCACCGCCCTCAGGGGAATGGCTTCGCCATGCAGCATCGTCCGCGTGTGCTCTCCGGAATCCAGCCCACCGCAGGCTCGTTCCACCTCGGCAACTACCTCGGCGCCGTCCGCCAGTGGGTGGCCCTGCAGGAGTCCCACGACGCCTTCTACATGGTCGTCGACCTGCACGCGATCACGGTCCCGCAGGACCCGGCCGAGCTGCGCGCCAACACCCGGCTCGCCGCCGCCCAGCTGCTGGCCGCCGGCCTCGACCCGGAGCGCTGCACGCTCTTCGTCCAGAGCCACGTCCCCGAGCACGCCCAGCTCGCCTGGGTCATGAACTGCCTCACCGGCTTCGGCGAGGCGTCGCGGATGACCCAGTTCAAGGACAAGTCCGCCCGGCAGGGCGCCGACCGGGCCTCCGTCGGCCTGTTCACGTACCCGGTCCTCCAGGTCGCCGACATCCTTCTCTACCAGGCCCACGAGGTCCCGGTGGGCGAGGACCAGCGCCAGCACGTCGAGCTGACCCGCGACCTCGCCGAGCGTTTCAACGGCCGCTTCGGCGAGACCTTCACCGTCCCCTCCGCGTACATCCTCAAGGAGACGGCGAAGATCTACGACCTCCAGGACCCGTCGATCAAGATGAGCAAGTCGGCCTCCACGCCCAAGGGCCTGATCAACCTCCTGGACGACCCGAAGACCACCGCGAAGAAGGTCAGGAGCGCGGTCACCGACACCGACACGGTGATCCGCTTCGACCGGGAGACCAAGCCCGGCGTCAGCAACCTGCTCTCCATCTACTCGACCCTCACCGGCACCGCCGTCGACGCCCTGGAACAGAAGTACGAGGGCAAGGGCTACGGCGCGCTCAAGACGGACCTCGCCGACGTCATGGTCGAGTTCGTGACGCCGTTCCGGGAGCAGACCCAGCAGTACCTGGACGACCCGGAGACGCTGGACTCCATCCTGGCCAAGGGCGCCGAGAAGGCGCGTGCGGTGGCCGCGGAGACCCTCTCCCAGGCGTACGACAGGGTGGGCTTCCTGCCGGCCAAGCACTGAGGCGCACCACCGCTCGCATCCGCGAGGGGCAGAGCGCCGCACATCACTGCCGCTGCGCCTGCCCATCGCCGGTCCGTGGTCGTACAGTCGATAGCCGGACGGCCGGGACGAAACGGCCGGGAACGCACGAGAACGCGCAAGACGACGCGAGGCCGCACAAGAACGCGCGAGAACGCGCGAACGCACGGACCACGCGAGAACGCCCGAGCGCACGCGAGAACGCAACAGAAGACGAGCCTGCTCGACAGCAGACACCGGCACGACGACAGGAGACGACGTGGGGACCGTAACGATCGGCGTGTCGATCGCGGTCCCGGAGCCTCACGGCAGCCTGCTCCAGGAGCGGCGCGCGGGCTTCGGCGACGCCGCGGCTCACGGTATCCCCACGCACGTCACGCTGCTGCCGCCGACCGAGGTGGACCGCGCCGAGCTGCCGGCCGTCGAGGCCCACCTGACCGAGGTGGCGGCGGCCGGGCGGCCCTTCACGATGCGGCTGTCCGGCACCGACACCTTCCGGCCGCTGTCACCCGTGGTGTACCTGCGGGTCGTCGAGGGCGCCGAGGCGTGCAGCCGGTTGCAGGAGCGGGTCCGCGACGCCTCCGGACCCGTCGCCCGCGAACTCCAGTTCCCCTACCACCCGCACGTCACCGTGGCGCACGGCATCGACGACGCGGCGATGGACCGCGCCTTCGAGGAACTGGCCGGGTACGAGGCCCAGTGGCCGTGCACCGGTTTCGCCCTGCACGAGCAGGGCGCCGACGGGGTGTGGCGCAAGCTGCGGGAGTTCTCCTTCGGCGGCCGTACGGTCGTCCCCCCGCAGGCGACCTCCGTGGACCGCGGCACCCTGCCCGCCCGCTAGAGGTCCTGTCGCCGGATTCCCGTCTGGCCCCGCCCGGTGGCCCTACAGCGGCAGCCGCCGGTACACCCTCCGTGGCAGATGCCGCAGTGCCGTGGTGACCACGCGCAGGACGCCGGGTACCCACACCGTCTCCGAGCGTCGCCGCAGGCCCAGTTCGACGGCGGTCGCGACCTCCTCGGGCGTGCTCGCCAGCGGCGGCACCTCGCGGCCCGCGGTGGCGCGGGAGCGTACGAACCCCGGGCGTACGACCATGACGTGCACGCCCGTCCCGTGCAGCGCGTGCCCCAGGCCCTCGGTGAAGGTGTCCAGCCCCGCCTTGCTGGAGCCGAAGATGAAGTCGGTGCGGCGGGCCCGCTCGGCGGAGGCGGAGGAGAGGACGACCAGCGAGCCGTGCCCCTGGTTCTGCAGCGCCCGCGCGGTCACCAGGCCGGCGGAGACCGCCCCGGTGTAGTTGGTCTGGGCGACGTACACCGCGTTCAGCGGCTCCCGCTCGTCGTACGCCTGGTCGCCGAGAACGCCGAAGGCGAGCAGCACCATGTCGATGTCGCCCTCCGCGAACACCTTGCCGAGCACCGCCTCGTGGGCGCCGGGGTCGAGCGCGTCGAAGGCGACGGTGCGCACCTCGGGGCCCAGGGCGCGCAGCCTGGCCGCCGCCTCCTCCAGCGCGGCGGACGGCCGGCCCGCCAGCCACACCGTGCGGGTGCGGCGCGCGACGAGCCGGCGGACGGTGGCCAGCGCGATCTCGGAGGTGCCGCCGAGCACGAGCAGGGAGCGGGGAAGCCGCCCGGCCTCGGCACGGCCGCCGAGACCGGCCAGGCCCGGCGGCGGCAGGAGACGGCTCGAACGGGGCGGACGGGGCAGCGGACCCAGGGCATCCTTCACGGCAGACGACTGTATCGTCCGCTTATGGGCGTTCTGTCGTAGAAACGCGGTGTTGACGCGGCCTCTGAGCGGGCACAAGTCCGATCATGGACTGGCTGAAGAACCTCCCCGTGATCGGCCCGTGGCTGGCCCGTCTGATGCGGACGCACGCGTGGCGGTCGTACGAGCGCCTGGACCGGGTGAAGTGGACACGCCTCGCCGCGGCCATGACGTTCGTCAGCTTCATCGCGCTGTTCCCGCTGCTGACGCTGGCCGCCGCGATCGGCACCGCCACCCTCAGCACCAGGCAGCAGCACACGCTCGAAGGCAAGATCGCCCAGCAGTTCCCGGGCCTCGGCGACCAGCTGCACATCACCTCCCTGGCGCAGAACGCCGGCACCGTCGGGATCATCGCGGCGGCCGCCCTGCTGTTCACCGGCATGGGCTGGGTGGGGCAGATGCGCGACTGCCTGCGCGCGGTGTGGGAGCTGCCGGACGCCGAGAAGAACCCGGTCCTGAGCAAGGTCCAGGACGCGGGGATCCTCGTCGGGTTCGGCGGCGCGGTGGTCGTCACGCTCGCCGTCTCCACCGTCGCCTCGGCCGCCGTCGGGTGGACGTCGCGGCAGGTCGGCCTCGGCGAGGACGGCGCGGGCAGCGTGGTGCTGCGCGTCATCGCGTTCGCCGTCGCCGTGCTGGCCGACTTCCTGGTGCTGCTCTACGTCCTCACCCTGCTGCCCGGCGCCGAACCGCCGCGCCGCCGGCTCCTCGTCGCCGCCCTGCTCGGCGCGATCGGCTTCGAACTGCTGAAGCTGCTGCTCAGCGGCTACATCCAGGGAGTGGCGGCCAAGAGCATGTACGGCGCCTTCGGGGTCCCCGTCGCCCTGCTGCTGTGGATCAACTTCACGTCCAAACTGGTCCTGTACTGCGCGTCCTGGACCGCGACCGGCAGCAAGGCGGACGCGGGCGGCGAGGCCCGCCCCAAGGACGGTGGCGGGGACGGCGGCGAGGACGGCCCGGACGGCAGGCTCAGGGGCGCGAGCGGCGCCGCATGAGCTCCGGCAGCGGCCAGCGGCGGTTGACCAGGAAGGCGCCCGCCGCGAGCAGCACCAGCACGCCCCCGGCGATCCCCAGAGCGACACCCATGCCGCCGGAGCCGCTCTTGGCGGACGCGCTCGCCCCGCTCCCGGCCGTCCGGCCGCCCGCCTGCCCGGCCGCCGGGGCCGAGCCCGGCTGCCCGTCGCCGGCCGCGGCGCTCCTGGGCGCCACCAGCGTGCCCACCGGCTGCACCTTGCCGACCGCCTTGAAGCCCCAGTCGAAGAGCCGGCCGGTCTCCCGGTAGACCTCGTCGTGCTCCGTCTTCTGCGGGTTCATCACCGTCACGAGCAGCACCTTGCCGTTGCGTTCGGCGACGCCGGTGAAGGTGTTGCCCGCGTTGGTGGTGTAGCCGTTCTTGACGCCCGCGATGCCCGGGTACACCGAGAGGCCGGGGTCGCCGCTCAGCAGCCGGTTGGTGTTCTGTATCTCGAAGGAACCGCGGGACGTCTTGCCCTTCTTGTCCTTCTTCGTCTCCCCGGGGAACTCGGCCCGCACGGTCGAGCAGTACTCCCGGAAGTCCTTCTTCTGCAGCCCGGAGCGGGCGAACAGGGTGAGGTCGTACGCCGACGACACCTGGCCGGGCGCGTCGTAGCCGTCCGGGCTCACCACGTGCGTGTCGAGCGCCTGGAGGTCCTGGGCGTGCGCGTTCATGTCCTTGACGGTCTGGGGGACGCCGCCGTTCATCGCGGACAGCACGTGCACGGCGTCGTTGCCGGACCGCAGGAAGACGCCGAGCCAGAGGTCGTGGACGGCGTAGGTCTCGTTCTCCTTTATCCCCACCAGGCTGGAGCCTTCGCCCATGCCGGCCAGGTCGCTCGGGGCGACCTTGTGCTTCTGAGTCTTCGGGAACTTGGGCAGGACCGTGTCGGCGAACAGCATCTTCAGGGTGCTGGCCGGGGGCAGCCGCCAGTGCGCGTTGTGCGAGGCGAGCACCTGCCCCGACTCGGCGTCCGCGACGATCCAGGAGCGCCCGGAGAGGTCCTTGGGCAGGACCGGGACGCCGGGGGTCAGGTTGACCTGCGTCCCCGCCTGCCCGAGCCGGGTGCCGCCCACGCCGGACATGTGGGCCGGGGGAGCGGCCGGGGAGTCGGTCTTCAGGGCCGGCGCGGCGAGGGCGGCGGGCGCGGTGAGGGAGGCGGACAGCAGGGCGGCGGAGGCGACCAGGACGGAGCGGCGGACGGTCGCGGAGGGTGCGGACACGGTCGGAAACGTACCTGCCGTGTCCGCGGGGGCCGGGCCCCGGGCCCCGCTGCCGGCCCGACCCCGGCCGCGGAGCCGGGGGCCCGGCAGCGATACTGAAGGTATGAAGCTCAGCCGCCCCGTCTCCTGGTTCCTGCTCGCCTTCGGGGTGTGGAGCTGGGTCATCTGGGTCACTTTCGTCAAGAATCTCGTCAAGGACAGCAGCGGGCTCGCGTTCGACGACGGTCATCCGACGGCGTACTTCTGGGTGCACCTGACGCTGGCGGTCGTCTCCTTCGTATTGGGGACGGTCATCGGGGGCCTCGGGTTGCGCGGACTGCGTGCACTGCGCGGGACGTCATAACGCTCCGGCCGCCGGATCCGGCTGACGGGATGTCCGGTAGGGGTGTGATGTACGTCATCGACGAAATGCGCGATGCATTACTGTCCGTGTCGGCGAAATCGGTCAAAGGGTGCGAAAGGCGCGCTGATCGCCACGCTGAGGGACACCTGAGGACATCCTGTGAAACAAAGAGAAAACACTTCTTCATAACGTCTTTTCGTCCCCTCCAGAATCCTCTTCCCCGTCGTGAGGGTCGTGTGATTATGTGTGCGCGGCCCTGAGGGGTGTGGCATACGCATAGCGGCTCGCGAAGGGCCTGAGGGCCTGGGGAGGGCATCACCGATGCGGTCGGTTCGCATACGGATTCTGCTGACGCTGCTGGTCCTGGCGGTGGTCGGTGTGGGCGGCTGGCAACTCCTGCCGTCCCAGGGCGACAAGAACAAGGCGATCACCCTGGGCACGACGGACGCCGTCACCGCGCTGGACCCGGCGGGCGCCTACGACGCCGGCTCCTGGGCCCTGTACAGCAACGTCTTCCAGTCGCTGCTCACCTTCGAGCCCGACGGCACCCAGCCCGTGCCCGACGCGGCCAAGAACTGCGGCTTCGTCGGCGGCGGACTGCGCACCTACCGCTGCACGGTGCGCGACGGCCTGAAGTTCCCGAGCGGGCGGACGATGACCGCCGAGGACGTCAAGTACTCCTTCGACCGGGTCAAGAAGATCGACTCCAAGGTCGGCCCGTCGGCCCTGTTCTCCACCCTCGGCTCCGTGGGCGCCGACGGCATGACCGTCACCTTCCACCTCTCCACGCCCGACACCACCTTCCCGCTGAAGGTCGCCACCGGCGCCGGCTCCATCGTCGACCACACCCGCTACGCGCTGAACTCGCTGCGCACCGGGACCGACGCCGACGGCACCGGACCGTACCGCCTGACCGGATACACCAAGGACAAGAGCGCCGACCTGAAGCCCAACGGCTCCTACAAGGGCGCCATCGGCGGCACCGGACGGCCCATCCAGGTCCGCTACTTCACCGAGGGCAGCGCCCTCGACAAGGCCTGGCAGGACCGGCAGGTCGACGCCGCCACCCGCACGCTGACGCCCAAGCTGCTCGCCGCGCTGAACCCGAGCGACCCCACGCAGCGCGTGTCGGAGTCCGACAGCGCCGAGACCCGCAACCTGTACCTCAACACGCACGCCTCCTCCCCGCTGCACGACGTCCGGGTCCGCCGCGCCATCGCCTGGCTGATCAACCGCGAGCAGCTGGTCACCTCCGTCTACGACGGCACGGTGGACGCGCTGTACTCCCTGGTCCCGGCCGGCATCACCGGACACACCACCTCCTTCTTCGACGCCTACCCGGCGCAGAGCGTCAAGAAGGCCCGTCAGCTGCTGACCGAGGCGGGGGTCTCGACCCCGGTGCGGTTCACCTACGGCTACGGCGAGGGGCGCGGCCAGGGCGCCGAGGAGGCCGCGGAGATCAAGCGGCAGCTGGAGTCGAGCGGCCTGTTCAAGGTCGACGTCAAGGGTTACGAGTGGACCGACTTCCAGAAGCGGTACACCGCCGGGAAGATGGACGCCTGGGCGGTCGGCTGGGTCGCCGACTACCCGGACCCGGACACCTTCGGCGGCCCGCTCGTCGGCTCGGGCAGCAGCATGAACACCGGCTACAGCAACAAGGCCGTCGACGCGCTCGTCTCCGACAGCCGGCAGTACACCGACCGCAGCCGGGCGGCGTCCGACTTCCGTTCCCTGCAGGCGAAGGTGGCCGACGACGTGCCGCTGGTACCGCTGTGGCAGCAGAAGGAGTACGTCGTCACCAGCGAGGACGTCGGCGGCGGCCAGTACCTGTCGGACGGCACGGGCGTCTTCCGGCTCTGGAAGCTCAACTGGATCTGAGGCACCGGGCGCAGAGCCCGCCTCCCGGGCACGGGAGAGGGGCACCGGCCCCCCCGAGGGGCACCGGCCCCCCCGAGGAGCACCGGCACCCGTGAGGGGCACCGGCACCCGTGAGGGGCACCGGCACCCGTGAGGGGCACCGGCACCCGTGAGGGGCACCGGCACCCGTGAGGGCGCGCCGGTGCCCCTCACCCGTCCTGGCGGCTCCTGCGGGCCGGGTCCGGCAGCGCCTTCGTCATCCCCGGCAGGAAGTCCGTGAACAGCTCGTGCACCTCGTGCACCAGCGGCCGCAGCGCCCGGAACCGGGCCAGCGAGACCCCCCGCGCGGTGAGCCGGGCCCCGCGCTCGGCGAGCCGGTAGCTGCGCTCGCGGCCCGGCGTGCGGTCGAACACCCAGTACAGGACGAGGCCCATCTGGGCCAGCCACATCAGCTCGGGCAGCACCTCGCGCAGCTCCGCCGGCACCTTGGTGCGCGCCCCGTGCAGCACCTGCCGGTGGACGCTGACGGCCTCCACGCGCGCGTGCTCCGACTCGGGGGAGAAGGGGCTGAGCGGACTGTCGGGGTCGGCCGCGTTCTTGAAGAACTGGACGGCGAACTCGTGGTACGGCGCGGCGATGTCGAGCCAGGCCTTCAGCACGCCCGCCAGACGCGCCTCCAGGCCGCTCTCCCGGGCCAGGACCTCCCGCACCGCCTCCTGGTGCTCGGCGGCGATCCGGTCGTAGAAGCCCTGGATCAGGTGCTCCTTGCCCTCGAAGTAGTAGTACGCGTTGCCGACGGAGACCCCGGCCTCCTGGGCGATGGCCCGCATGGTGGTCCTGTCGTAGCCGCGCTCCTGGAACAGGCGCATCGCCGTCTCCAGGATCAGGGCCCGGGTCTGCTCGGACTTGCTCGGGGCCGCGGCCGGGGCCGGCGTGGGGTCCGAGGCCGGGGCCGGCGCGGGTTCCGGGGCCTGGGCCGGGGACGCGCCGCCGCCGCCGCTCTTGCTGTCGGGACTCTTCTTCTCGGGCACGGTCAGAGCCTAGCCAGTGGCCCCGCGCGGGCCGGGCGGGCGGTGGTTCAGGGGCGGCGGCCCAGCTCGGGGCGCTTGGTGTAGTCCGTGAGGCCGAGGACGTTGCCCCAGGGGTCGGCGACCTCCACGGTCCAGCCGGTGGCCTGGGCGGACGGCTCGTCCAGCGGCTCGATGCCGGCCGCCGCCAGCGCCCGGGCCGCCGCGCGGGCGTCCGGGACCTCCAGCCACAGGCGCGGGGTGTGCCACGGCGGCGGCCGGTGCCCGAGCGCCTCCTCCTTGCGCAGCAGGATTCCCGGTGTCTCACCGCCGACCTTCAGCAGCGCGATCCCCGCCTCGTCCAGCCGGAACGCCACGGCGAACCCGGCCCGCTCGTAGAACCCCACGGCCTCGCCGAGATCGCCCACGGCCAGCAGCACGTTGTCGAACCCGAGCAGCTCGTACGACTCGTCATCTGACATGTGATCAGGTTAGGTACGCCCCTGCCGTGCACCCCCGCGCACACCCCGCGGGACGGCCCGTCAGGTCACCCGCCCGGCGCAGGGACGCCGAGGGCCCCGCTCCCAGGAGGGAACGGGGCCCTGATCCGGACGTGCCGGAGGGCGGCGGCCTCAGAAGCGGCGGGTGATCAGCGCCCGCTTGACCTCCGCGATCGCCTTCGTCACCTCGATGCCGCGGGGGCAGGCATCGGTGCAGTTGAAGGTGGTGCGGCAACGCCACACGCCGTCCTTGTCGTTGAGGATCTCCAGGCGCTGCTCGCCCGCCTCGTCACGGCTGTCGAAGATGAAGCGGTGGGCGTTCACGATCGCGGCCGGACCGAAGTACTGGCCGTCGTTCCAGAACACCGGGCAGGAGGAGGTGCACGCCGCGCACAGGATGCACTTCGTCGTGTCGTCGAAGCGCGCCCGGTCCTCGGCCGACTGCAGCCGCTCGCGCGTGGGCTCGTTGGTGTCCTTCGTGATCAGGAAGGGCATCACGTCCCGGTACGCCTGGAAGAACGGCTCCATGTCGACCACGAGGTCCTTGAGCACCGTGAGGCCCTTGATGGGCTCCACCGTGATCGGCTTCTCGGGGTTGATGTCCTTGATCAGCGTCTTGCACGCGAGGCGGTTCTTGCCGTTGATCCGCATCGCGTCCGAACCGCAGATGCCGTGGGCGCAGGAGCGGCGGAAGGTGAGCGTGCCGTCGTGGTCCCACTTGACCTTGTGCAGCGCGTCGAGGACACGCTCCTTGGGGTCCATCTCCAGCTGGAAGTCTTCCCAGGTGGACTCCGCCGAGACCTCCGGGTTGAACCGGCGGACCCGCAGGGTGACGGTGATGTAGGGGGAGTCGGCGAATCCCGGCTCGGGCTGCCCGGCCGCGTCCGCCTTGTCCAGAACAGGGGTTGCCATCAGTACTTACGCTCCATCGGCTGGTAGCGGGTCTGGACGACCGGCTTGTAGTCGAGACGGATGGATTCGGACCCGTCGGCGCCGACCTCGCGGTACGCCATGGTGTGGCGCATGAAGTTGACGTCGTCGCGGTTCGGGTAGTCCTCGCGGTAGTGACCGCCGCGGGACTCCTTGCGGGCCAGGGCGGAGACCGCCATGACCTCGGCCAGGTCCAGCAGGTTGCCCAGCTCGATGGCCTCCAGGAGGTCGGTGTTGAACCGCTTGCCCTTGTCCTGGATCGCCACGTTCTTGTAGCGCTCGCGCAGTTCGGCGATCTTCTCGACCGCCGTCTTGATCGTCTGCTCGGTGCGGAACACCATGACGTTGGCGTCCATGGTCTCCTGCAGCTCGCGGCGGATCGTGGCCACGCGCTCGGTGCCCGTGGAGGAGCGCAGCCGCTCGATCTGCTCGACGACGAGGCTCTCCGGGTCCGCCGGCAGCTCGACGAAGTCCGCCTTCTGCGCGTACTGAGCGGCGGCGATGCCCGCGCGGCGGCCGAAGACGTTGATGTCCAGCAGCGAGTTGGTGCCCAGCCGGTTGGCGCCGTGCACGGACACGCAGGCCACCTCGCCGGCCGCGTACAGGCCCGGGACGACGGTGGTGTTGTCCGCCAGGACCTCACCCTCGACGTTGGTCGGGATGCCGCCCATCGCGTAGTGCGCGGTGGGCTGGATCGGGATCGGGTCCGTGTACGGCTCGATGCCGAGGTAGGTCCGCGCGAACTCGGTGATGTCGGGCAGCTTGGCGTCCAGCTGCTCCGGCGGCAGGTGGGTGAGGTCCAGGTAGACGTGGTCGCCCTCGGGACCGCAGCCGCGGCCCTCGCGGATCTCCGTGTAGATGGAGCGGGAGACGACGTCACGGGACGCCAGGTCCTTCATGACGGGCGCGTACTTCTCCATGAAGCGCTCGCCGTCCTTGTTGCGCAGGATGCCGCCCTCACCGCGGGCGCCCTCGGTGAGCAGGATGCCCATGCGCCAGATGCCGGTCGGGTGGAACTGGAAGAACTCCATGTCCTCCAGCGGCAGCCCGCGCCGGTACACGGCGGCCTGGCCGTCACCGGTCAGGGTGTGCGCGTTGGAGGTCACCTTGAAGAACTTGCCGGTGCCGCCGGAGGCGTAGATCACGGACTTCGCCTGGAAGATGTGGATCTCGCCGGTCGCCAGCTCGTACGCCACCACGCCGGCCGACTTCTTGACGCCGTCGACCTCGGTGATCAGCTGGTCCAGGACGTAGAACTCGTTGAAGAACTCCACGCCCTCCTTGACGCAGTTCTGGTACAGCGTCTGGAGGATCATGTGGCCGGTGCGGTCGGCCGCGTAGCAGGAGCGGCGGACCGGGGCCTCGCCGTGGTTGCGGGAGTGACCGCCGAACCGGCGCTGGTCGATCGTGCCGTTCGGCGTCCGGTTGAACGGCAGGCCCATCTTCTCCAGGTCGAGGACGGAGTCGATGGCCTCCTTCGCCAGGATCTCGGCGGCGTCCTGGTCGACCAGGTAGTCACCGCCCTTGACCGTGTCGAAGGTGTGCCACTCCCAGTTGTCCTCCTCCACGTTGGCCAGCGCGGCGGCCATGCCGCCCTGCGCGGCGCCCGTGTGGGAGCGGGTCGGGTAGAGCTTGGTCAGCACGGCGGTGCGGCTGCGCTTGGTCGACTCGATGGCGGCGCGCATACCGGCGCCGCCGGCGCCGACGATGACGGTCTCGTACTTGTGGATCTTCATGAGTGGATTACCTCAGCCCCGTGCCTAGCGGATGTTCGGGTCGAAGGTGAAGATCACCAGCGTGCCCAGCAGGATGGTCCACACCGTGGCGGTGTAGAGCAGGCCCTTCAGCCACAGCCGCGTGTTCGCGCGCTCCGCGTAGTCGTTGATGACGGTACGCAGGCCGTTGCAGCCGTGCAGCATGGCCAGCCACAGCATCAGCAGGTCCCAGACCTGCCACCAGGGCGAGGCCCAGCGGCCCGCCACGAAGGCGAAGCCGACCTTGGAGACACCGCCGTCCAGGACGAGCTGGATCAGCAGGTGGCCGATGACCAGGACGACCAGCACGACACCGGACAGCCGCATGAACAGCCAGCCGTACATCTCGAAGTTGCCCCGGGTCGACCTCGGGGTCTTCTTGGTGCGCTTGCGCGGGGCCTCGATGAACGGAGCCGGGTTGTCGACGTTGTAGGAGGCGCCTTCGACCGGGCCCACACCGGAAGCGGTGGTTTCAGTGGTGGACATACGCGTCAGCTCCCGAAGACGACTCGAAAGGCGTGACCCAGGACGGGGTAGATCGCCCCGAGCATGAGCACGAACCAGGCGATGACGACCGTCCAGAGCATCTGCTTCTGGTAGCGGGCACCCTTGGCCCAGAAGTCGACGGCGATGACACGGAGACCGTTCAGCGCGTGGAAGAGGATGGCGGCGACGAGGCCGTACTCCAGGCACGCGACGATCGGGGTCTTGTACGTGGACACGACCTTGTCGTAGTCCTCGGGAGACACGCGGACGAGTGCGGTGTCCAGCACGTGAACGAACAGGAAGAAGAAGATGAGGACGCCGGTGACTCGGTGAGCCACCCAGGACCACATTCCTTCCCGGCCGCGGTACAGCGTTCCAGCCGGCACGGAAGAACCCTCCGGGAGCGGGGACTAGGGCCGCGCCGGCTTCGGTGTCGGTCGGGCCCGGCCGGGTACGGTCCACCGGCCCCCAGCATCGTAGCGACGTGGGGGAGTGGTGCTTACAGCGGGCCTGCCGGTGTGATCAAAGTGGCACTCAAAGGAGCACGGACGGGTGAGCGGGGAGGGCCGCCGGGCGGGCGTGGGCGGTCATGCGCCGACCGCCGGCGCGTCGGCGCTGGTCGCCCCCCACGGCGGAGCCGCTGACCGATGCCGCCCCGCACCCCCGAGGGCGCGCACCAGCCGCCCCCTGGCCAGGTGCCGCAGCTCCTCCGCCGTCACCACGCGCTCTTCCTCCGGATCGTTCGTCAATCGTGACCGGATCGCCGCCAGTACCCGGTTCAGGGCCTCCTCCGGGGCGGCGCCGTCCAGGTAGATGACGAACGTGTGTCCGAATCTCGCCTCGTAGGCCGCGTACGCGGCGCTCAGGGCCGTGGAGGCGGCCAGGTATATGCCGTCGGGGAGGGCCGGCAGGGGTTCTTCCGCCAGGGCTTCGGCGAGATCGGCCATGCCCAGGTCGTACGCCGCCTCGTCCGCCGCCGCCAGCAGGGCGGGCAGGTCCGGGTAGGGGCGGTGGGCGGCGACGCGACGGGCCCAGCGCGGGCTGCGCAGGCAGGCCAGGAGGGCGCGGCGGGCCTCGTCGGGCGGGGCGGTGTTGAAGTGCTCCAGGGTCTGCGCGGGCAGCGTGGGTCCTCGGCGTGGGAGACGGCACGCCCGCTGACGGGCGTTCCGGGTGAGTCGGCAGGGGATGGTGTGAGATGTGTCGCCACGTTATCGGCAGGGGGCGGGACGTGTCCGGCCGATGCCCCGATTTCACTCGGACGGAAGAGTTTGAGAACGGTTCGTGGACACCCGGCGCGGGACGAGGCCGTAGGTTGGCCGTGTGAGTGAGCACAGGCGGCGCCGTGCCCCGGCGCGCGACCCGCGGCGCAGGTGGGCAGTGGCCGGCGGGGTGTTCGCCGTCACGGCCGGACTCGGCGCCGGTCTCGGCGTGTGGGCCTCGGGCGGTGACGGCGGCGGCCCCGCGGACGTGGCGGGCCCGGCGACGGCCACGCCCTCCCCGACCCCGCCCGCCCCCAGCCCGACCCGGACCTACCCGCTCTCCCGGGCGCCGCGGACCATTCCCGCCGTGCGTTCGCACACCGCCGCCCGCGGCCCCGGCTGGCGCCCGGCGCGCGGCGGGCGGGTGGTGGTCGGCGACGCGTCCCTCGCCGACGAGGGGCAACTGCTGGCCGGCGAGCTGGGCCTGACGTACGCGGGGTTACGGGACGACGTCCGCGACGGCGACGTACGCCTCGCGCTGGGCGGTGGCAGGGGCGGCGACCCGGAGTCGTACTCCATGACGGTGAGCGGCGGACGCGTCACCATCAGCGGAGGCGGCGACGCGGGTGTCTTCTACGGCACCCGGACCCTGAAACAGGAGGTGCACGCGGGCGGCACGGCCCCCGAGGGCGTCGTGAACGACGCACCCGCAAAGCCGCGGCGCGGGTTCATGCTGGACATCGCGCGCAAACCGTTCACGGCGGACTGGATAGAGGACCGAATACGGGAGCTGGGCGACCTCAAGTACAACGAGCTGGGCCTGCACTTCTCCGACGACCAGTCCTTCCGCCTCCAGTCCGACACCCACCCGGAGATCGTCTCCAAGGACCACCTCACCAAGGCCCAGGTCAAGCGGATCGTCGACCTCGCCGGCAGCCGGCACATCACCGTCGTGCCCGAGATCGACTCGCCCGGCCACCTGGGCGCGGTGATCGCCGCCCACCCCGATCTGCAACTGCGTGACGCGCGGGGCGTGGCGACCAAGGGCGCGATCGACATCTCCAAGGACGGCTCGGCGCGGATCGTCGACGACCTCCTGAACGAGTTCGCGGGCGTCTTCCCCGGCGGCTACTGGCACCTGGGCGGCGACGAGTACCAGGCGCTGACCGTCCGCAGCCCCGAGACGTCCTACCCGCAGCTGGCCGCCGCCGCGCGCAAGGCCTACGGCTCCGGCGGCACCGTCGCCGACCTGACGGCCGGCTGGCTGAACGACCGCGCCGCCACCGTCCGCGCCCGCCACCGCGCCCCGCGCGCCTGGAACGACGGCTTCTTCCGGCACACCTCCGTGCGGCCCGACAAGGACATCGAGGTCGCCTACTGGACCGGCAAGGAGCTGGGTGCCCGCCCGCCGGCCGAGTACCTCGCCGCCGGCCGCCAGGTGATCAACTACAACGACGAGTACCTCTACTACGTCCTGGGCCAGCCGCAGACCTTCGTCTACCCGACCGGGCAGCGGATCTACGAACAGTGGACCCCGCGCGTGCTGCGCGGCACCGACGCGGTGCCCGCCCGCTACGACTCCCAGATCCTGGGCGGCGGCTTCGCCGTCTGGTGCGACCTCGCGCACTCCCAGACCCAGGACCAGGTGGCCGCCGGGATCCGCATGCCGCTGCGCGCGACCGTGCAGAAACTGTGGGACCCGGGGAAGCCGGCGCTGTCCTGGGCTGACTTCAAGGCACTGGCCGGGCGGCTGGGCTGAGGCAGGGGGGCGGCCTGCCGAGGCAACGACCGGGGCCGCCACCCCCCACAGGAGAGGCCCCGGCCGTCGCGCGGCACGGGCCGCGCGGCGACCCGTACTTCCTTCAGCGCCATGAGTGCGTTTTCTGTCACACCTCACCGTCGGAGTGGTTGGTTGCACGTTGTACGGTCATGGACGAGAGGCGGTTTCAGGTCGTAACGTGCCTTTCGCGCCGGGCGCGGAAGATGCATGATCACCGCAACGTTCGACGGCCGTGACGCCGCGACGATCCTGCTCGATCTACTGAGGAACCACGGGGTGCTGGGGGACGACGCGGAGCTGACCGCCGCGGTGCTTGCCGCGCAGACCGGGGACGAGACCGCGTTCCGGACTGTGTACCGCGCCGTGCAGCCGCGGCTGCTCGCCTACATACGCACCCTGGTCGGCGAGAGCGACGCTGAGGACGTGGCGTCCGAGTCCTGGCTCCAGATCGCCCGCGACCTGGAGCGTTTCAGCGGCGACGCCGACCGGTTCCGCGGGTGGGCCGCCCGGATAGCCCGCAACCGCGCGCTCGACCACATACGCATGCGCGGCCGCCGCCCCGCCATCGGCGGCGACGAGACGGAACTGGCCGGCAAGGCCGCCGCCTCCGACACCGCCGGCGAGGCCATCGAGGCGCTCGCCACCGGCAGCACCCTCTCCCTCATCGCCCGGCTTCCCCAGGACCAGGCCGAGGCCGTGGTGCTGCGCGTGGTCGTGGGCCTGGACGTCAAGACCGCCGCCGAGACGCTCGGCAAGCGGCCCGGCGCCGTACGCACCGCCGCGCACCGCGGTCTGAAACGGCTCGCGGAGCTGCTCGGTGATGATGCGGAATCCGTGGACGCGCTCGGCGCGATGCCGCTCCCACGAGAACCGCGAGGCCACACGGTGACGTCCGCCGGTGTGACGCATATGCGCGCCCGGACGCAGAAGGACATGTGATGGCCGACGAGCAGTACCGATGGCTGGACCGCGAGACCGCGGAGCGCCTGCTTCGCGGAGAGGTGCCGGACACCGTCGACGTCACCGTCCGTGACCGGGCGGAACGGCTCGCCGAGGCACTGAAAGCTCTTTCCGCCGAATCCGCGGCCGCCCACCCCTCCGCGGCCGCCGCCGAGCTGCCCGGTGAGGCAGCCGCCCTCGCCGCCTTCCGCACGGCACGTGCCGGGCAGGCCGCCGCCAGCGCCGGACAGGCCGTTTCCGCCGGGACCCCCGGCCGGTACACGGCGGCCGGCTCCGCCGACGCCGGACTCGTCCGGATCGCCGCGCACGGGCGCGGCCCGGCGCGGGACGCGGGAACCGCGCGTTCCCGGCGCCCCGGTGCGCGCCTGGGCCGGCCCGTCCGCCTGGCCCTGTCCGCCACGCTGGCCGCGGGCGCGCTCGGCGGGGTCGCCGCCGCGGCCACGACCGGCGTGCTGCCGAGCCCGTTCGGCGGTGACGAGCCCGCTCCCGCCACGTCCGTGACGCCCTCGGACGCCTCGGACGCACCGTCGCCGCCGTTCGCCCGGGGCGGCGACGGCAGCGGGGGGACGGGCGGCTCCGGGACGCCGGCCCCCGGCGGGACCACGCCCGGTTCCTCCGCGGGCGACGCCTCGGACTCCGCCGGCGACGGAGACAGCGCCGCCGGCCACGACACCGCGACCGGCCCGGACGGCGACCGGAGCGGCCCGGGCGGTCGCTGGGGCCGGCTGGTCGCCGCCTGCCAGGACCTGCGGGACGGCAAGGACCTGGGCACCGGCCGCAAGAACGTGCTGGACGGAGCGGCCGGCGGCTCCTCGCGGGTCTGGACGTACTGCAAGGGCGTGCTGAAGGCGGCCGAGGCCCATGGCTCCGGCCAGGGGAACGGCACCTGGCAGGGCAGGAACAAGGACACCGACCGGAACGGCAAGGACGGTCAGGGCGACAAGGACGGTCAGGGCGGCAAAGGCGGCCAGGGCGACAAGGACGGCAAGGGCGGCGACAGCGGAAACGGCGGCAAAGGAGGCAAGGGCGGCAAAGGTGGCGATCAGGGGCACGGCGACGGCGAGGGCGGGCGCGGTGACGACGACGGCGGCCACGCAGAGGGCGGCCACCCGGCCGGCGAACCGCCGCGCAGGGACGTCGTGCCCCGCCCCTCACTCGCTCCGCCGACCCCCGGCAAGGCGGCCTCACCTCGCCCGTCGGAAAGCCTCTGACCTGCAGTTTTAAGGGTGCCGAAAACTTTCTCCCGGCGAGGTGTGACGTTTTTGGCCGCCCCGGCGCAGTAATGAGTGAGCCGACTGGTCATCGGCCCTCGCACGAAGCCGGGGTTCCCCCCGTACCCACGGCTCGTGCATCTGGCGCGGGCGGGACACGTTCCCCCGGTCCCGCCCGCGCCCCCGCTTCTCCCTGGGCACGGGTGCCGCTCTCACCAGTACACGACGACCTTGTCGCCCACTTTCACCTGCGCGAACAACTGCGCGATCGCCGCCTCGTCCCGTACGTTGACGCAGCCGTGCGAGCCACCGGCGTAACCGCGGGCCGCGAAGTCCGAGGAGTAGTGGACCGCCTGTCCGCCGCTGAAGAACATCGCGTACGGCATGGCGGAGTGGTAGATCGTCGACACATGGTGGCGCGACTTCCAGTAGACCTGGAACACGCCATCACGAGTCGGTGTGGCCTCCGTGCCGAACCGCACCGCCATCGTCGACACGGTCCGCCCGTCGACCATCCAGCGCAGGGTCCGGGTCGTCTTGTCGATGCAGACCACCCGGCCCGTCAGACACCGCGCGTCCGGGGCGCCGGCCGGCTGGCCGCCCATGAGGTACAGCTCCCACTGGCCCGGCTCGTGCGTCATCCCGCGCAGCCGCTGCCAGGTGACGGTGTCGGTGCGGCCCGTGGCGGGCAGGCCGCGCTTGCCCTGGAAGCCCCGGACGGCCCGCTCCGTCGCGGGACCGTAGGTCCCGGTCGGCCCCTCGGACAGCCAGCCGATCTGCCGCAGCCGGGCCTGGAGTTCGCGCACGGCAAGGCCGCCGGCGCCCCGCGACCACAGGACGGGGGCGGCGGCGGGCGGAGCGGCCGGGGCCGTGCGCGCGCTCCCGCCGGATCCGCCCGGGCCCTGGGACGCCCGCGGCTCGTCCCGGGCCGTGCCCCTGCCCTTGCCGTTGCTGCTGTCACCGTGGCCCTTGCCGCCGCCGTCGGACGGCCGGGCGGTCGGCACCTCGATGTGCACGGGGGAGCGGTGGCGTCCGGCCGCGCCGGAACCGGAGGACGGACCGGAGCCCGGGCCCTGACCGGTGCCCGAGCCGGCCGGCTGCACCGTGCAGCCGGCCGCCCCCGTCAGCGCCACGGCCGCGGCCACGCCGACGACCGCTCTCCTCATACCCCCGATGCCCATGCGGCCCCCCGCCGTCTCAACGGTGTTGCGGTGCCCGTCGCCGTGGTTGCGGCACTCCACCGAGAAGTCTTTCCATCCGTGACCGGTGGCGAACCACGGGGCATGGTGGGAAACAAGGACAGAATCAGAAAACAGGAGCAGGGACAGGAACAGGGACTGGGACAGGGGCAGCAGTAGGGAGTGGGACACCTTCTGTGAGCAAGGTCCCAGCGTGGGCCACTGCACCCGGCGCACGGCCGCCGCTACAGTCCGTCGCGAGGGTCGGCCGTACCGGCGAGTAACTGGCAAGTAACCAAGAACGCGGAGGCACACACCATGGCGCGCGAGTCCGAGTCGGGTCTGCCCATCGAGCCGGTGTACGGGCCGGACGCCCTTCAGGGGTGGGACCCGGCGGTGAAGCTGGGTGAGCCGGGTGCGTATCCGT